>JAEURB010000217.1 GCA_016788435.1 Anaerolineae bacterium
GCCTATGACTGCCGCCAGGAAGAAGAAGGTGAGCGCGCCCGCCGCCGTGATGCGGTCCAGACCCACGACCTGCTCCAGATATTCAGACGACCAGAATACGACCGACCATTCGACTGAAACACCAAGCAGGACGACCAGCCAGTATATCCAGAACAGTCGCGGAAGTCGCCGGTCACGATCCTGCGCGGCGGATACTGGTGGCTCGGCCGGGATGGGCACGCCGCGCCCGGTCACCGCCAGCACAACCCACGCGCCCGCGCCCACCAGTATGGCCAGCCGCCAGCCGAGGGACAAGCCTTCGCCCTGGCTGATGAGCAGTGGTGCACACATGGCGGCTAAACTGGCGCAAACGTTGCTCTCGGTGAGGGCAATACTGCGATTCGAGCCATGATGGTCGGACAGCGTGGCCTGAATCATCACCAGCAGATACGAGCCGATCATGCCCATCGCCAGCGACGCCGCGATAGTGAGGGCCGGAGTGCGCACAGCGGTCAGTACGAGGGCGGCGCAGGCCATGCCGCCGCCGCCCACCCAGAGCAGGCGAGACCGCCCGTAACGTTGTGCGGCGCGCTCAGCCGTTGAGCCCGCGATGATCATACCGAGTGCGAAGGCGCTCAAATGCAGCCCGCGCACGGTGTAGCTCATGCCCATCTCGGCAGCGAGAAAGGGCATGAGCGGGCCGAGTGAAGCTTGCATATAGGCGTAGTAGGCCAGCAGCAGATAGGCAAGCCAAGTGAAGCGGTCGCGGGTGAAGCCTGCGGCCAACGGCATCGCGGCGTTCCCTGCTCTACGCCGTGATCTCGGAGAGCTTCACCGGGCGATCAAGGTCAATCGAGCGGCGGGCAGCCTTGGCCATCACGACCGGCACGCGCCCGTCGGAGCCACTGACCGGAACCGGAGTCCCGTTTTGAACGGCGTCCACGAAGGCACGCAGCTCGATGACGTAGCTATCCTTGTAGCGTTCGAGGAAGAAATTGAGCGGCAGATCGCGATAAACCGACCGGGATGTGCTGACGAAGGCGCTGTTGGGATAGTTGTTGTCGCTCTCGATTTTGCCGCCGCTGCCGAATACCTCGACGCGCTGATCATAGCCATAAACTGCCTTGCGGCTATTGTCAATTGTACCGATCACGCCGTTGGCAAACTTGAGCACAGCGAGCGCCGTATCCACGTCACCCGCTTCGGCAATCGCGGGGTCCACGCGCACTTTGGCAACCGCGTAGATTTCCTCGACTTCGCTGCCGATCAGGAAGCGAGCCATATCGAAGTCGTGAATAGTCATGTCAATCATCATGCCGCCCGACACGCGCACATAGCTGATCGGCGGCGGGCCGGGGTCGCGGCTGATAATGTGAAGCAGATGCGGCGTACCGATCTCGCCTTCCTCGATGGCGCGGCGCACGCGGGCGAAGTTCGGGTCGAAGCGGCGGTTGAAACCGATCTGGAACTGTACGCCCGCCTTTTCGACGGCCTCCAGCGCCTGATCGATCTGCGCCAGTTCCATATCAATCGGCTTTTCGCAGAAGATGTGCTTGCCCGCTCTGGCCGCCTCGATGATGTACTGAACATGTGTATCGGTGGATGTACAGATGGCGACTGCTTCGACGTCGTCGCGGCGGATGACGGCGAGCGTATCGCTGGACGATACCGGAATGCGGAGGCTGGCAGCGGTTTCGGCGGCTGCGGGTTCGTAGACATCGGCTATGGCGGTGACTTCGGTATCGGGCAGGCGCAAGGCCAGCGTTTCGGCGTGAATCTTACCGATACGCCCTGCGCCGAGGACGGCGAACTTCATGGGGTAATTCCTCTTCTTTGCTGGGGGCGTTCACGGTCCGCCCCATCATATGCACCAGAGTTTACTCTTGCGGACAGGCAAAGGGTAGTCAACCATCGCCGGAATGCAGTCCATCCAGCGCCTCCCGCGCCGCCACTGAAGTACTCCGGCGGTCACCGGCGATGGCCAGCAGAACGCCAGCGCCAACCAGCGCGCCGCCGATCCACAGGCCGGCTGTCATGGCCTGGCCGAGCAGCAGGACGCTGAGGGCTGCGCCGGTCAGAGGTTGCGCGAAGAAGAAGAGCGAGGCGGTACTGGCGTCCACCAGCGCGAAGGCCCGATTCCACATCCACATCGCCAGCGCCGTCGAAATCACGCCGAGGTAGAGCACGCCCGCGATGACGGCCGGAGTGACCGGGCCAATCGGGCGCGACTGCAGTTCGACGGCGGCGGCGGGCAAGGTGAGAATCAACCCGCCAACCGGGGCGAGGAACGAGAAGAAGAGGGTATCCACGCGGCTGCTGATACGGCGCACGAGCACCGAGTACAGACCCCACGTCATGGCAGCGACAGCCAGCGCGAGGTTACCGAGAAAGGCGCTGGAGCCGAAATCGGCTGCCGATGGGTTGATGATGACGACTACGCCGATGGTGGCCAGTGCGACGGCCGCGATGCGGGCAGTCGTCAGCCGTTCATGCAGCAGCAGCACGGCGAAGAGTAGGATGAAGGCGGGCGAGGCGCTGGTAATCAGCGCGCCGCTGATCGCGTTCGACAGGTCGGTGCCGACGAACTGCGCGCCGAGGCTAATGCCGAAGCCGATGAACCCGGCCCAGAGAATACGCCGTATGTCGCGGAGGCTGGCGGGGCGGGGGGTGTGGTTGCGCCAGACGATGACGCCCAGCACGGTAATCGAGATGAGCAGGCGCACCGAGAGCAGGGTGAAGGGCGGGATGACCGGCAGCACCAGGTCCGACACGACATACATACCGCCCCAGATGGCAGCCGCGCCGAGGCCGAAGATTGCGCCACGCGCCAATGGCGTCACGGCGGGCCTCCCGCTGATTCAGAATGGAATGGACTACTCATTGCACTCCTGATTTCCGGTGGATTGACGGCGGCCAGTACCGAAAACTGCACTGCTTTGGATATTGACACGTTTTGAATTTTGACCACTTGCCTTGACTTGAAGGCACGATATACTCTCGGCTTCGCGTCAGGACGATTGCCATATACCGCTCCCCGGCGGCGTTGGCGACTCTATCCTGGTGAGATTATGTCAGGCATCCTGTGCAGGTGATTGTAAGGAGAATATCCATGAAGACTGCAAGACTCGTTACGTTAGCCGGTTCCGCGGCGCTCGCGCTTGCGCTGAGTGCCTCACTCGTGGGCGCGCAAGACTCGCAGGTCATCAAGATCGCCTCGCAAAGCCCGCTGTCTGGCCCGCAGTCGGTGCTCGGTATCGCCATCCGCAACGGCGTGGAACTGGCAATCGAGCAGAACAGCCAGGCGTTGAACGACCTCGGCTTCACGGTCGAGTTTGTGCCTTATGACGACCAGGCGACTGCCGAAGTCGGCGTGGCGAATGCCCAGCAGATCGTAGCCGACCCGGCCATCCTCGGCCTGACCGGCCATCTGAACAGTGGTGTCGCCATCCCATCGTCGGAAGTCTACAACGAAAATAACCTGGTGATGGTGTCGCCGGCCAATACCAACCCGCTGATCACGGATCGCGGCTACCCGACGGTCAACCGCATTTGCGGCCGTGACGACCTGCAAGGCCCGACTGGTGCGGTTATTGCGGCGAATGACCTGGGCGTCACCTCGGTCTATATCCTGCACGATACCACCGCATATGGTCAGGGTCTGGCCGACTATTTCCGGGCCGAAGCTGCTACATTGGGGCTGACGGAACTCGGCTTCGAAGGCACGGCTGAGGCAGCGAACTTCGACGGCATCATTCAGCCGATTCTCGCCCTGAACCCGGACCTGGTTTTCTTCGGCGGCATTTACTCGCAGACCGGCGTGTTCATCTCGCAGGCGCGCGCGGCGGGCTACACCGGCCTGTTCATGGGTGGTGACGGCTTCGACTCGAGCGAATTTGCTGAACTGGCAGGCGACGCTGGCGTCGGCACGTACTACACGACGGTCGCGGGCCCCGCGTCGGTTTACCCGAATGCTGCCCAATTCATCGAAGACTACAACGAAGCCTTCGGGGAAGACCCGCAACCGTTCGCTGCTCAGGCGTACGACTCGACGGTGATCATCCTCAATGGCATCGCGGCGGCGGCGACGGAAGCCGGCGGCCTGCCTACCCGCGAAGCGGTGGCGGCGGCGGTTCGCGCGACCGAGAACTACGAAGGCCTGACCGGAACCATCACGTTTGACGATAACGGCGACCCGGAAACGGCCGTTTATTTCGCCGTGGAGGTCGTGTCGGCTGACCCGGCTGAGTGGAGCAATAACACGATTGTAGCGTCGGCGGTACTGCCTTCGCCGCTCTTCGCTCTTCAGCAGGCTGAAGCGACCCCCAGCTCGTAGCGGATATCTGGCACGTTGGGCGGTGGCAGAGCCTTCGGGTGGCCACCGCCCTTTTCTTGAGCGCTGCCCGCCCTCTCCGCGAGGTCGTATTCCGCAAGGCACGGAGAACGTATGACCGCTGAAACGCTCGATTCACGCCGGAGAGGGATCTTCGAGTCTTTTCTCGACTCGAAGTTCTACCGGCGATTGTCACGCAATTTCATTTACCGCTACGTCATTTACCCGGTTGGCCAGATGCTGCTCTTCGTTGCTCTCGCGGCGGCGGTGCTGACGCTAGTGGCCTACGGCATAGCCATCCTCTTCCCCGAACCGCGGCCGAATATCGTCCTGGCCGACCAGATCAGCAAGCAACTGCCAGGCATGATCATCAGTGGCGTGAGCATCGGCTTCGTCTACGCCATGATCGCGCTCGGCTATACGCTGGTTTACGGCGTGCTGAAGTTCATCAACTTCGCCCACAGCGAGCTTTTCATGCTCGGCGCGGTGGCGTCGTTCTTCTTTCTGTCGGTGCTCAATACGGCTGGCCTGCTGACCGATGTGCATCCGGTGCTGCTGATTATTGTGATGGTGCTGCTATCTGGCGCTTTCACTGGTTTGATCGGCGTATTGGTCGAGCGAATTGCTTACAAGCCTTTGCGCGGCGCGCCCCGCCTGGTACCGCTGATCACGGCCATCGGCGTGTCGTTCGTCCTGATTGACCTGACCCGCATTTTCGCGGCCGTGACGATCAACGACTTCAACCTGACACTCCCCACGCGCGAAATTCCGGCGCTGGCAGCGCCTGTTCCGTTTCAGTTCGGTTCCACCACCGTGAATGTGCGCGTGTCGTCCATCATTATCGTGGTCGCAGCAGTCATCATGCTGCTCTTCCTGAACTACTTTGTGAACGGAACCCGTTCAGGGCGCGCCATCCGCGCTATTTCGCAGGATGCGACGACGGCCGGTTTGATGGGCATTAACGTCAATCTGATGATCTCACTGACCTTCCTGATCGGCGGCGCATTCGGCGGCTTCGCCGGCTCTCTGTATTCGCTGAATGTGGGCACCATCAACCCGTACATCGGGTTCTTCCCCGGCCTGAAAGCGTTCACGGCGGCCGTGCTCGGCGGCATCGGCAATGTGACCGGCGCGCTGCTGGGTGGCCTCTTCATCGGCATGACCGAGTCATTCCTCAACGGCACGCTGGTGTATTTTCCCGCGCTCGGGCAGCGGTACACCGACGTATTCACATTCGGCGTCTTGATCGCGGTGCTCATCTTCCGGCCGCAAGGTCTGTTGGGCGAGCGCGTGGACGAGAAGGTTTAGATCATGACGACCTTAACCGCACTAAGCCCACAGCCTCAACCACAAGGCTGGCGCGAGATCATCCGCCGGCCGGGGCCCGCGCTGGCGCTGCTGATCGCCTACATCGCCTTCACGACGATGGCCCTCTTCGGACTGGATCGCACGGCGCTGTGGTACCCGCTGATGCAGATCATCTTTGTGCCGATGTTCATGTTCGCGCCGTTCCTCGTGGTGTCGGCCCCGATCAAGACGATCTACAAGGTCATTCTGGGTGGCGTACTGCTGCTGCTGCTGATGCCGCTTCTGGGCATCTACAATCCCTCATGGTTGGGGCTGGCGATTCAGATTTGCGTGTTCACCGGGCTGGCGCTCGGCTTGAACATTGTGGTTGGTTTCGCCGGTTTGCTCGACCTCGGCTACGTGGCCTTCTTCGCGGTCGGCGCGTATGCCTGGGGTTCGCTCACCAGCCCGGCCGGCACCATCTTCACGGTCAACGGATGGTCCGTTTCCCCAGGTGCGTTCTATGTGTTCCTGATCATCGGGGCGGCAGCCGCGGCGCTGGTCGGCATACTCCTTGGTCTGCCGGTGCTTCGTTTACGTGGAGATTACCTCGCCATCGTCACGCTAGGCTTTGGCGAAATGATCCGTGTGCTGGCGCGAAATGCCGATGCGCCGATCAACTTCACTAATGGTGCACAGGGCCTGCACGGTATTGCTTCGCCGCCCGTGCCGGGCTTTGTGATCAGTTTCACCGCATCAATCGGCAATACGCTCGGTTTCCGCATGGAAAACCCGAATGCGGTGGCGCAGCAATTGTCGTTCTACGTCATCGGGATCATCATCATCGCGCTGATTGTGATCATTTGCCGCCGCCTGATCGACTCGCCGATTGGCCGCGCCTGGACGGCTATTCGTGAGGATGAAGTGGCCGCGCTGGCGATGGGCGTGCCGCTGGTCAAGTCGAAGCTGATGGCCTTCGCGATGGGCGCAGCGTTCGGCGGCGCCATCGGCGTACTGTACGCGTCGAAGCAAACGTTTATTGACCCCGACAGCTTTCAGCTCCTCAGCTCGATCACGATTCTGGCGATGGTCATCGTCGGCGGCATCGGCAGCATCAAGGGTGTGATGGTGGGTGCGATGCTGATTACGCTGCTCAATCTCAGCATGCTCACCAATCTTTCGCTGCAGATCAACAGCCTGAAAAACGCCGACGCGGTGATACCCATCGTCAACTTCCACTTCAGCGATTGGCCCAGCGAACTAGAGCCTGCCAAGTACGGCCGCCTCCTCTTCGGCCTGATATTGGTGCTGATGATGATCTTCCGCCCGGCCGGCCTGCTGCCCGAAAAACGGCGTAAGCTGGAGCTGACCGAACGGCGCGAAGAAGTGGACGAGGAACCGATGATCCGCGATACGCCGTCTGGTGTTCCACAGGAGAGGAGCTAGGCTGATGGCTCCCATTCTGGAAGTCAAGAATCTCAGTAAGTCGTTCGGCGGCATCCGCGCGGTTCGTGATGTCAGCATCAGCATCGAACGGGGCAGCATGAGCTCGATCATCGGGCCGAACGGCGCGGGTAAGACGACGCTGTTCAACCTGCTGACCGGCATCTATAAGGCGGATACCGGCGAGATCCTGTTCGACGGCAAGAACCTGGTTGGCAAGCGCCCGGACCAGGTGAACGCCGCCGGGGTCGCCCGCACGTTCCAGAATATCCGTCTGTTTCACAATATGTCGGTGCTCGAAAACGTGATGGTGGGCGCGCATTCGCGGCTTAAGGTGAGCCTGTGGCGAACGCTGTTCCACGTCGGCGGCTTCAATGAGCAGGAAGTGGCTGTGCGTGAGAAAGCCCTGAACCTACTCAAGTTCGTGGGTTTGGCCGGCAAGGGCGACGAACTCAGCCGCAACCTGCCGTATGGTGACCAGCGCCGCGTCGAAATCGCGCGCGCGCTGGCGAGTGACCCGAAGCTGATCCTGTTCGACGAGCCGACAGCCGGGATGAACCCGAATGAAACGCAGGACGCGATCGGTCTGTTCCGCCGCGTTCGCGAAGAATTGGGCGTCACGGTCGTACTGATTGAACATGATATGCGCGTCGTGATGAATATCAGCGAGCATATTGACGTGCTGGACTACGGCGCGAAGATTGCCGAGGGCACGCCGGATGAGATTCGAGCGAACCCGCGTGTCATCGAGGCGTATCTGGGGCGGCGGCATTCCAAGGTTGATGAGAGCGCCAATCCGGAGGTAGCCTGATGGCGCCGATCCTTGAGCTGACCAATGTCAACACCTACTATGGGCATATCCACGCGCTCAAAAATATCAACGTCACTGTCAATGCCGGCGAAGTGGTGACGCTGGTCGGCGCGAACGGGGCGGGCAAAAGCACGACGCTGCGCACTATCAGCGGGATCGTGCGCGCCAAACGGGGCACGGTGACGTTCGAGGGTAAGGACATCACTGGCCTGCCGATCCACACGATCGCGGGTATGTGACTCGGCCATGTGCCGGAAGGGCGGCGGATTATACCGCTGCTCACAGTGAGCGAAAATCTGTAGATGGGCGCTTATAACGTGAAGGGCCGCGCCGA
>JAEURB010000502.1 GCA_016788435.1 Anaerolineae bacterium
TCTGGCCCTTGCGGTCCACCAGCAGCGAGACGACCTGCTTCTCGACCAGCCGGATGCGCGAGCCGCCGGGCAGCAGCAGCACCGGCAGCCCGTAGGCGTTGGCTTCGGCAATGGCGGCGGGCGAGGGCGCATCGCTGAGCACGACGGCGGCCGCGTTCTGGTCGCTGGCCCAGCGCACCACCTCGACATCCAGGCCGGTTGGCGGCGTTTCCGTTCCATCGGCGCCGGCGATAAGGGCCATTTCATCGGTTTGCAGGGTCTTGTTAGAGAGGCCGTCTTCCGGGTGAACAACGGTCGTCCACGAGACGGTACGCACGAGCAGACCATCACCGGCGATTACCCGCGTGCCGAGCGGCAGGGCCAGTTTGCGCACATCCTCGACGCTGACGCGGTGGCTGGTTTCAGTCATAACGAGAGCCGCCCTCGGATACTCTGCACAATCCTTAGTCTGGAATAGCGCATTTTGCACAAATTGTCAATTCAGCAGGCGGGAGAAGGCGCGCTTTATAACGGGTGTACTGAAACTCTGCAAGTGTGGGATAATCTGCGCGAAAGCCGCGATGACGGAGACCAGTTATGTTCGACAGTGCAGCCATTCGCCGGATTGGAGTGCTGACAGGTGGCGGCGATGCGCCCGGCTTGAATGCGGCGATTCGGGCGGTCGCATTGACGGCGCAACGGCACTATGGCTGGGAAGTGGTGGGCATACTCGAAGGCTATGACGGCCTGCTGAGCGGCGGCCCGACGATTCCGCTGACGGAAGAGCGCGTGCGCGACGTGCTGACGCGCGGCGGCACGATTCTCGGCGCGGTCAATCGCGGCAACCCGTTCCGGCGAAGCACGCCCGGCCCGGATGGGTCCATGATCCACGAAGATGTGTCGGCCGAGGCGCTCGTGCAGATTGACGAACTTGGCCTCGATGCACTGGTCGTAGCGGGTGGCGATGGCACGATGGCCATCGCGCATCACCTGGTGGGTCTCGGCGCGCGTATCGTGGGCGTGCCGAAGACGATTGATAACGACCTGGCCTATACCGATGTGACGTTTGGCTTTGATACGGCCATTCTGACGGCGACCGAGGGGCTTGACAGACTGGCGACAACCGCCGAAAGCCATCACCGTGTGATGGTGATGGAGGTGATGGGGCGTAACGCTGGCTGGATCGCGTTGATGACCGGCGTTGCAGGCGGGGCCGATGCGATTCTGATCCCGGAGATCCCCTTCGACATTGATCGTGTGGCGCAGGCGATAGACAGCCAGCGCCAGAACGGCCGCCGTCACAGCCTGGTCGTGGTGGCGGAGGGCGCGCATCCGCTGGGCGGTGAACAGGAGTACTACATCCGGGGCGGCGGGCTGATGGAGGGCCGCCTGGGCGGCGTTGGCTATCTGGTGGGCAATCTGCTGGCCGATCGGTTGGATGCCGAAGTGCGCGTGACGGTACTCGGCCATTTACAGCGCGGCGGCCAGCCGACACCGCGTGATCGCTGGCTGGCAAGCCGGTTCGGCAATGCGGCTGTGCATCTGGTGGCGGAAGGAAAGTGGGGCCACATGGTCGCTCTGCGCGGCACGCAGATGCAGACGGTGCCGATGAGCGAGGTTGTGACCGGCGCGAAGCGGGTGCAGCCCGACAGCGATATGGTTCGCATGGCCCGCGAAATGGGGATTGTGTTCGGATGAGGGAGGCGTCACCTGCCCGCCACCGGGCGCAGACGGGTTGTCTGGCGTTGATAGCCGTTGTTCTGCTGGCATGCGGATGCGGTTCGTTAATCTACCTGATCGCTCCGCCGCCGCCGCTGGATATCCTTGTGCTGGGACTGGACGCCCGGCAGGGCGAGGGAAATGAGGCCCGCGCCGACAGCCTGCTTCTGGTGGGCGTCAATCCGCCGGGACTGCAAGTCAGCCTGCTGTCCATCCCGCGTGACCTGCGGCTCGATGTGCCAGGTTATGGTGTGCAGCCGATCAATACGGCCAACATGCTGGGCGAGATGGCCGAAGCAGGAAGCGGGTCACCATTGACGGCCGCTGCGCTCGAAGCGCCGCTGGACGTGGGCATAGATCGCACCGTGCGGCTGCGCTTCGAAGACGTGGCGGCGCTGATAGATGCGGCCGGAGGGGTGACGATTGACGTCGAGCGGACGATACGCGACGAGATGTTCCCGCTGTCTGAAACCCAGACCGAGGTGGTTCAGTTCGACCCCGGTATGCAGTGGATGGATGGGGAGCGGGCGCTGCAGTACGCGCGAACGCGCCACGCCGATGATGACTACACGCGGGCGGGGCGGCAGCAGCAGGTCATGCAAGCCTTCGCGCGGCAGTTGCGCAACCCGCTGACGTGGCCGGCTGTGCTGGGAGCGCTGGGCCGGATTGATACTGACCTGACGTTCGGTGACGTGCTTGGGCTGGCGCCGGTCATCGTGCTCAACGCCGGGCGCTTTGAACAGCGGACACTTGATCGAACGCTGCTCGTGCCGGCCAGCGATGGCAATTCGGTTGTGGATTGGGAGACGCTGCACGCGTGGGTAGAGCCGCGCTTCGATTAGCGGCGCACGCCCTGCAAGGCAAGCAGGCGGCCATAGCCGCCGGCCCAGTCCTTTTCCTTGCGCATGAACTTGGTCACGGTGACCTCGCTCAGATGCTGCACAAGGCTGGCCATCACGGCTGGAATGTCATTCCAGCGCTCCTCAAGCAGCACGGTCTCCAGGTCGCTGGCGGCGCGGGCCGTCCAATCCCAGCGGCGGCGCAGTTCATCCGCCTTCAGGTAGTAGTCCCGCTTCTCCCAGGCCGCGGCTGATTGCTCAATGCCTTCCTCGATGGCGCGAAAGCTGAAGACGAGCGTCGCCAGCATATCCTTCGCTTCAGTGTCGAGGTTTTCCTTCTGGCCGAGGCGGCGGAAAAGCTCGGCCGCGGTACGCATGTGATAAGCACGCTGCTGCCCGGCGCTGTCGGTATTGATGACACGGCCCATTCGTGTGGTTCTCCTGGCTAGCGGACAGGGCGCAGACCGTAATAGACCTCGCGCCCGCTCAGCATCTTCAGAATCGTCTGCGGGGGCCGTGCCAACAGCACGCCAAGTTCGTTGACCGACATCGGCTGATTGCCGTTGGCGGCGAAGCTGCGGAAAATCGCGTCGGTGATGGACGTTTGCGGCGTGACGAACTCGGGACCCTGAGCCGCCATACGGATGGCCAGCATCAGTTCGTTTTCCGGCGTCACCTCGGCGGTCGCCGGGTCAACATAATCGAGAGTCGTCTCGCCCGGGCGCGCCGAAAGATTGTCGCGCAGGTATTGTGGCAGTTGGGCAATGAGCGCCTGATTGAGATCTTTGCCGCTTCGTTCCCACCACTCGTAGTCAATATGATACAGCGAGTCGAGCGTTGGCTTGATGAGTGTGGCGGGTCTTCCAGGTGCTGGTTGCATCGTCTTCTCCGAACCGGGATTTCAGGAACGCGCCCGGATTCGCCAATGATTGTTGCCGAGGTGCTCAAAATCTTCGCTGTTGACCAGCGCGGCCAGCACCGGCGCGGGCGGCGTACGGCGCAGTACGTTCACCGCGCTGTAGAGCGTTTTGGCGTGAACGATACCCTGCGAGGTGCTGCGGCTCAATTCGTGCATGAGCTGATTGACGATGGCGGGCAGCGGGCGGCGGCTGTGCTGGGCCGAGTCGAACAGCGCGTCTACGGCCGCCACATCTTCAGCGCCGAGGATCATCTGGTCATCGTAGGCTGCGCCAATCGAGCGCTTCTGGTAGTCGAAGGTGATGCGGCCGTCGTGGGGCGTGATAATCGGCACGTACTCGGTGCGTGGGCGGTGGGCATCGAAATCCACCATCACGCTGCCGGGTTCGTCGCCGGGGCGCACTGAAATCACCGCGCCAACCGGCATCCGGTACTTCCGGTAGAGCGGGGTGAGACCAACGACGTAGCGATCCTGGCGAACGACCCAGCCGGGAAACTGTTCGCCATCCTGCGCGTCAACCAGCGTAAAGGCGATGCGCGGGGAACGGCGGGCGGTGGGGAACACGGTTTGCATGTCGGCGTTCAGCGGCAGTGTACCTGCGCGCCGGTGCGGGTAAATGAGATTGACGGCGACCGGATCGCCTTCCTGCAGGCTGGTTTCGAGGTCAGACCACTCGTCGCGGATTTCTT
>JAEURB010000013.1 GCA_016788435.1 Anaerolineae bacterium
TGGGCCGGCGCTGGGGGGCCGAACCCGACCGCACCGGAGATGGCTCGCTGCAGGCCGATGTGCCAGCACAGGCCCACATTGACGAGGGGCTGCCCGCGCAGGTTTTCAGCTATGCCGGGCGGGCTGGCGAAACGGTGACCATTAACGCGACCGACCTGCGGCACACGGATACGCTCGATATGGCGCTTACGCTGACCGGGCCGGATGGAACGGAACTGGCCGCTAACGATGATCAGAGGGGCTTTGACCTGTACGGGCCGTATGACGCCCAGATTCCGGCCGTCACCCTGCCAGCCGATGGCGAATACCGCGTGACGGTTTCGCCTGTCAGAGGCGGCGGGGTGGTCACACTCGGCCTCGCGCCTGACCGCGTTATCACGCTTGCCCCTGACCAACCGACGCGGCTGGGAGGCGCGCTGCAGGAGGTCTTCCCCGCACAGCGCTGGGTATTTGAGGGCCGCGCCGGGCAAGTGCTGACGTTCACGATGATCGCGCAGGATGGCGACCTTGACCCGCTGCTCGAAATCTTCACGCAGGACGGGCGCCGGCTGGCGATGAATGATGATGCGGCCGAAGACTTGACACTCGAGAACAACGCCCAGCTTTTCCGTATTCAACTCCCGCGTGACGAGCGGTATATCCTCAAGGCCGGGCGCTTTGAGGGAAGCGGGCGGTATGAATTAGTGATCGTGCCGAATACGTGACGAGGCCAGTTGCCGGTATAATTCAGCCGTTCACTTTCAGGAAGCCCCGCCGTGCGTTTCACGCTCTACACCGATAAGACTGTCGCGCAGTGCCTGACCGCCATCAATGCCCGGATGCAGGCCAAAGAAACCGCCACCCGGCCGGCGCTGGATGGCTGGATTGACCGCAATGGCGAATTCGCGCTGAAAGTCACGCGGCCCGTCATCGGCAAGTACCGGCGCACCACGCGGCTGAAGGGGCACATCGAACGCGAGGCGGGGATGACCGTCGTGCGCGGTATCGTGCCCGGAGGCTCAGGCCCGCGCGAGCGTATTGTCGGGCTGGGCGCGCTGGCCGTGATGGGCGGGCTGATCGCGCTGACGGGTCAACCGCTGCTGGCCATGCTGCTGATCCCGGTCGCGTTCTGGCTCTATATCACGATGGTGGGAGATTACGAGAACGGACCGCTGCTGCTGAGCGAAGTTCAGCGCGCGCTGAAGGCCAAAGCCACGCCGCCCAAGCCTGGCAAGAACGCGGCTACACCCGCTCCCAAATCAGCGTCTGCGGCTCGTTCGGTGACCAGAACGCCCGCGTCGGCCAAAGCAGCGCGCCCGCCCGCCGCGAAACCGGCGTTAACACCCGATGATGATGACGAGGATGACGAAGAAGACGCCTTCGAGGTGGACGAGGACGCGCAGCCCCGGATGTTCTAGAGTGGCCTAAAACCCGTGGTCTTCGCGGATTTCGGCCAGCAGCGCCGCCCCGCCGCGCAGGCACAGGTTATAGACCCGGTCGAAAGTGCCGTCGTAGTACGGGTCGGGCACTTCCGCCTGTTTCAGCACGTTCGCGCGCTGCGCGGCGGCCAGGAACAGCTCGACATTGCGCCGCCGCCCGCCCAAACGCTGCACATCGCTGAGATTGTCGTGATCCATCGCCAGCACATAATCAAATGTTTCGAAGTCTTGCCGTGTGGCCTGGCGGGCATGGCCGTGGTAAGCGATATTGTGATGACGCAGCACGGCCAGCGTACGTGAATCAGCCTGCTGGCCGACGTGCCAGCCGCCGGTTCCCGCCGAATCGAGCATGAATTGGCCGGCCAGTCCCTGCTCATTGACCAACTGCTGGAAGACTGCCTCGGCCATTGGCGAGCGGCAGATATTACCCGCGCAAACAAACAGAACGCCTACTGTCATCAGGGGTTCATTCCTCGGGCGCAAGCCTGCAGCCCCCGCCAGGCGAGGGCTGCGGGCCGCTGGTGAGCGGAAAATCAGGACTCGGCGGGATGCTCGGGCTCATCGGCTGGCGGTTCAGGGTCAGCTTCGGGGGCGACGGGCAGGAGCTCGGTGCTATCGGCTTCAGGGGCCGTTGCGCCGTCGTCGCCAAAGACTGAGGCGGCCGCTTCGGGTTCGGCGGCGGGCTCGGGTTCGGCTTCGGCCTCATCCGGCGCCTCGGGCAAGTGAAGCTCAGGCTCAGGTTCCAGCTCTGGCTCACTCACGGGGGACGGCGAGAACTCATGGCCGACCATCGTGATCTTGCCGTCAATGAATGCGCCTTCTTCGGTGGTGAGGGCCTGGGCGTGAATATCGCCCCACACCCGGCCGGTACGAAGGAGCTGCACCTTCTTGCCCGTTACGTTGCCGCGCACGGCGCCGGCAATCGAGATATTGCGCGCGTTGACATCGGCCGTGATCTTGGCGGTTTCACCGATCAGCACATTGCCGCCGATCTCCAGGACGCCGGTGAATGTGCCATCGAGGCGCACATTGGCGGCGCTGCTCAGCGAACCTTCCATCACCGAGTTCGCGCCGAGCACCGTTTCGAAACCGACGGGCTGCGAGACGTCGGCCGGTGGCTGGGGCGGATCGAGCCGGGGCGGCGCATCGGCCGCAGGGCGCGGCGCGGGGTCAACCTGCCGACGGGTACCGAAAAAGGACATCGTGTTCCCTCCTGTTGCACTACGCAGCGCGGTATAAGTCCAAAATGGATATACGCGGTTGCGGGAGTTTGATACGATGATACGCGTTAGGTACCGCGCAATACAAGACACTTACCCTGCCAGCACCCATTACATGGCCGATTCACACAGCACAGGAACCCTGGCGTTCTTCCAGCCTCACTGAGTTTGAGCTGATTTGAAGAGCGTTGACAAACGGTATGTATACGCGCGCACTTCCACAAACCATCAGTCAGTCAGCGGAACAGGCGAACTTCCGCAATCTGGTCGCCGATATCGCCTGGTACGGCCTGGCCTTCGCTGCGACCTCGCGCTTTCTGTCGGTCTATGCCATTCGCATGGATGCCACGCCGCTGCAGCTTGGCCTGCTGACCGGCCTGCCCGCCCTGATGTGGCTGGGCTCGTCCATGTTGAGCAGCTGGTGGGCGAACCGCTATCCGAATGTGGTGCAGGCGCTGCGCTGGCCGACGCTGGGCATGCGGATGGTGTTCATCCTGCCGCTCTTCGCGCCGCTGCTGCCGGCCAACCTGCAGGTGATCTGGCTAATTTTAGCGACGACGCTGACAGCCATCCCGCAGGGCATTTCGAACGTCATCTTCATGGACATGCTCCGCAAGGCGATGCCGAACGCGGATCGGCTGACTGTGCTGCTGGCGCGCCGTTCGCTGGCACTCAATATCACGCTGGCCGCCGGTGCGCTCACCTTCGGCTTGTGGCTGGAAGCCGGTCCTTTCCCGATCAATTACATGCTCATGTTCCTGGTGGCTTTCTGTGCGGCCTTTATGAGCTACCGCGCCTGTATGCGCCTGCGCGTGCCGAATAATCCGCCGGTTACGCACAAGGCACCGCGCGTTCGCCCGTGGTCGCGCCCGGAGTTCCGGCAGCTCGCGATGATCGCGTTCGTCATGCACGTCGCCTTCACCTCGATCAACGCCATCATCCCGCTGCGGCTGGTAGAGGAACTGAACTTCAACGAAGGCTTCATGGCGCTGTTCGGCCTGGTGGAATTGGGCGCAGCGGCGCTCATTTCGCTGACTGTGCCACGCGCCGCCAAAGCGCTCGGCAGCCAGGGCTTAATCGTCGCCGGCATGGCAGGCACGGCGATTGCGGCCGTCCTGCTCGCTCTGTCATCAAGCCCGGTCATCATCCTGATTGCGGCGGGGTTATCAGGGGCGGCATGGACGATGGGAGCGGCTATCGGCTTGTTCAGCTTCTTCAATGAGCGCACACCAGCCGGCGAAGGCTCGGTGCAGTACGCCACCGCCTACAACCAATCGATCGGGCTGGCGTTGTTCGCCGGGCCGATGATCGGCAGCATACTGGCGGCCAGTGGCATCAGCCTGGTGGTTGTGTTGCTGACGGGCGGACTCATGCGGTTTGGCGCGGCCATCGTCACTGAATATCCGCTGCTGGCAGGGCGGCTGCGTGCCTACCGGCTGACCACCGGCATCGAAAAGCAATAGCCGCAGACCACCGGCCAATCCTGGCGACCTGATTCAGTCCAGAGGCCCGCGAATGCGCTTGATCATGGCGAGCGCCGCCGCCGTATCGCCGGCAATTGAGTCGTAATCTCCGGCCTTGATGAGGTCAGGACGCAGCAGGCGGCTGCCCATCCCCACGCAGGCCACCCCGGCCCCGAACCACGCCCGCAGATTGTCCTCGTCGGGCGTCACGCCACCGGTCGGCATCATACGGCTCCACGGACGCGGCCCCAGCACATCCCTGACGAAGCCCGGCCCGCCGACCGCGCCGCCGGGGACAAGTTTGACGATTTCGACACCCAATTCCTCGGCCGCCGCGATGTCGTTCAGGCTGCCACAGCCCGGCAGGTAAGCGACCTTGCGCCGGTTGCACAGGCGCGCGAGATCGGCAACCAGCGTTGGCCCGACCACGAAGTTAGCCCCATGCGCCAGAAAGAGGGCGGCCGTTGGCGCATCGTCCACCGAGCCAACGCCGATCACCAGCTGCGGATGTTCGGCCGCCGCCCACTTCACCAGCCCGCTGAAGACCTCGATGGCGAAGTCGCCCCGATTGGTGAACTCCAGGACGCGGCTGCCGCCCCGCGCCAGCGCCCCCGCCAGCGCCTGCGCGCGTTCGAGATTCGCCTCGTAGAAGAGCGGCACCATGCCGTCGTGCAGCACCGTGTTCAGCACCGTCAAGCGATCAAAACGCGCCATGATTGTTGCTCCTCAGGTCATTCACAAGAGCATTAGTGCCAGAACAGCCCTCACCGTTAAACCCTCTCCTTCAGGGAGAGGGAAATTGGCCCGCGCAGCGGGCGGTTCGCCCCTTCGCCATGCCTCGCGTAGACACAGCGGATCGGGAGAAGGGGCCGGGGGATGAGGGCCTTTGCAGACACGCCCTAGCCGCTGTCACCGGCAAGGCGCGCGATCTGAAGGACGCAGTGGCGGATCAGATTCTGCTTCTTGGGCGGCAGGGTGGATTCCTCGATTTGCGCGATACGTTCGGCGTCGTTCATGGCGCGAATGATGCTGACCGGCACTTCGACGCTGCCATCGTGTACGGAACTGAGGAACTCGACGGCGCTGCTGAGGAAGCCACGCATTTCGTCGTCGGGAGAGGCGCTGCGGAAGAAATCCGCCAACGCGGGCGGCAGTTTAGCCGGCCCCTTACCCACAGCCTGCTGCCCGCCCGGTGTACCCAGCACGGCGCGCGCGCTGAGGGCCGTCGCCAGTTCGGCGAAGCTCTGCACGCGCTGCGTCGTCGAATCGCGGATGACGCCCCAAATCACGCCGCGCCAGTGGTGAATCTGCCTCGGCACGTCCAGCAAACGGGCCGTTTCCGCCCGCCATTCGTCCGATATCTTGCCAGACACCGGCGCGAGCATGGCCTCGATATCGGTGTTGAACAGGTCTTTTTGCAGCAGCACCGCCAGATCGGGGCGCAGGGCCGGCAGAAGATCCGGGATGAACACGCCGTCGCTGAAGAAATCCTGTACGTTCACGCCATGCCGCCGCAGCAGTTCCTGCTGGAACAGTGGCAGGTAGCGCAACATCGCTTCCTGATCTTCGCGCAGGGCGACGAAGGCGGAGTTGCCAGCCGGGAAGGCCGGTTCCATGGCGCGCAGGTATTCGCCCGAACGGTCGTGATAGCGGCGCAGCGTGCTGAGGATTTCGTAGGCCGGCAGATGGGGAAGCAGGCGCTCGGCGATCAGGCGTTGATGGCCGGTTTCGGCCGGCGACTGCTGGATAAAGCGATCCAGTGCGCGGAAGAGGCCGGTCGTCAACTGGTTGACGCCCAGCACGGCGGTTTGCGCCTGATTGTGCGAAATCGCGCGCAGCAGTGTTCCGTGCTTCGACAGCGGGATGATTTCGGCGATGTTGGCCAGCACCCGCTGGCCGCGCTCGGCGTCGCTGCCCAGCGTGCGGCGGCTGGTTGGGCGGTCACGCAATTGCGGAATCGAGCGGCCGATGAAGTACGAGATGATATGGATGCCGACGACGTCTTCCGGGCGGCCATAGAGGATTTGCCGGAAGCTGGCGGTGAAATCGGCAAGGAACTGCTCGTAAAGCGCATCGGTCGTGCCAACCGTCAGGCGTTCGAGTTCCTGGACGCTGCGATTGCGGGCGACCAGGCGGCTCTCGACGGCCATTTCGGCGGCGCGAATCAGGTCATCACGATAGATCTCCTGCGCCTTGTGCAGGTGATATTGCAGGCGGGCATAATCGCGCACCGGCAGGAAGCGCAGCTGCTCGGAGATGCAGCTTTGGAACGTTCGCAGATCGGCGCCGAGGAAGACCCCTTGCAGCGGTGTGACGGCGTAGGCCGTGCTGCGCCGTGCGGCTGGCAGCAGGTGTTCGGAGAAGCGCCGGGTATTGGCGGCCGAACTTTGGAAGGCGTGCAGACCGGCCACCCGCGAGTAGTAGCCGCCCTGGCGCTGCATCGGTTCACCGCTGCCGAGCTTGATGCGCACCGACTCAGCGACACCGTGTTCGGCCAGCCACGACTGGATATCGAACTTCGCCTGCTGGAAGAGCAGCGCCGCCGCCGCCTGGCTCACCTGCTGGCTGAGGTCGGAACCGGCGATGAAGACTTCGGGCAGGATTTCGGCGAATCGCTCCTGCGGCGGCTGGTTGGTTTGGCGGCTTTGCAGCGCATACTCCCACACCTGGTCAAGATAGGCGCGCACATTCCTGACCGACGCCTCGTCTTCGAAGAGCGGAATCAGCCAGATAGCGGGTATTTCGACGCCCGGCTTTTCGCGGTGCGAGCGTTCGAGCTGGGTGTGCATCCGGCGGTCGAGCGAGATCAGCGCTTCGGAGTTGGTGGACAGGCTGATTTGCAGGGCGAGGGCCATGCCGGGGTTGCCGAACTCGCCCGCCACCATGTTGATCTCGTGCATGTTGAAGACGGTGGTCTCAATGGCGAACGAGTCGCGGGCCGTGATCATGGATTGCTGAATACGCGGCGTGATGACCACGCGCTGCAGCACGTCCTGATAGCTGACGGCGGCCCGCAGCAGGTTCTCATCAGTACGATGGGCCTGAATAGCAGGAATCAGCGCGTGAAGCTGCTTGCGCAGCTGTTTGTTGAGCGCGAAGTAGCCTTCGAGGGCCTTGCGGCGTTCCTGCCGCAGTTCGAGCATCTTCTTCTCGTAACGGTCGTTGTGCTGCCACAACACCTTCACCGGGTCGCGGCGCAGATGCAGGCTGGTGGCCAACTGGCGCAGCGGGCCGCTGTCCACCGAGAACGGCAGCACACCCCGGTAACGCTGTTCCAGTTGATGCGTGAGCGAGGTGATGTTGTTGAGCAGCTTCCTGAATTGCTGGTTGCGCCGCGGAAGACCATCAAGCTGGGCAACCAGCGCAGGGTTGGTGACGATACCGGGGTCAATCTGGCGCAGCAAGGCGAGTATGTTGGCCATGCGGCGCACGTTTTCCATCACCACGGCCGCGGCCAATTGATGGCCCTGCCCCGACGGGCGGTTGCTGCCGTCCCAGTCGCTCCAGAACGACAGGAACGCGCTGAGGTGCGAAGTCGTGAACAAGCCCGTAAACTGCTCGGCGGCCGACAACGATGCCAGATCGAGCAGGATTTCGTCGGCCTCCTGCCGCGAGTTGATGGGCACGTTCAGCCCGACATACTCTTTCAGCAGTTCCTGCGCGGCCTGGTCAATCAGGGTTGGCGTGATCTCGCGGTTACGGGCGATGGCGGTGAGGATGCTGTCCAGCGCCTGCTCGGCCTGCAGCGAATACATCTGCGTCGGATGCACGGTGCGGTCGTAGGCGCGCAGGCGGAATAGTTCCTGCCGCCGGGCGAGCGAGTCTTTCATGAACTCGCGGTCCAGCCGTTCACCGAGCAGGCGTCCGCCGTTGCCGAGCGCCTCGCGCATGAGTTCATCGGAGATCAGCGACCGGTCGAGCAGGCGGCGGCGGAAGATCTCCAGCCGTTCAGGAGCATAGCGGCCGGAAAAGTCGTTCCACATCTCGCTGCTATCCAGCGGCGGTAGCTTGAGCAGCGCGTCGTTGGCGCGGCCCTCTCCGCACGCTTCGATGATGCGATCCGTGACCCGGTTCATCGCCGCGTTCAGCTCGGTCTCACGGCTGCCCGCGTGATCGGTGGCGCGCACGGCAAGCTGACGGCGGTTGTAGCGGGAATCCTCATGCGCGATCAGCCGGTTGAGATCAATCAGCAGGCGGCGCGTTTTGGCGAGCAGGACTTCAGCGCCGTCCACCCCGCCGAGCGTCAGGCGGAAGGTCGTGCGGCCCGTTTCGTAGCCCTTCTGCGTGCGGGCGAAGGTTGCCAGCGGCAGCAGGCCGATACCGCGACGCGCCAACGACGAGGCCAGCCAATCGAGCGACAGCCCGGCGGGCAGCAGCGCGACGTTGAGCAGCGGATACATACTGCCGGTGGGCGGGATAATCGTCAGTTGGAACGGGTTGCGGTCGGGCGGCAGGTTCTCGACCGCCTCCAGCAGCGCGTGCGTGCGGTCGGCAAAGATAGCGTTACGCAGATGCCAGTAGGTTTGCACGGCTTGCAGTGGGCCGCGATAAAAGAGGTAGCAAATCAGCACCGCGCCCAGATTAGGCTCGATGATGGCGTTGATTTCCTCGAAACGGGCACGCAGAACGGTGTCGCGGATCTCGACCACGGCGATGCGCGCCCCGGCCAGGCAGTCGGTCTTCGACATTGAATGCACCGACACGATGCAGTCGGCGCGTTCTTCGCTGACGACGCCCAGCCACACCAGTTCGGAGGCGATCTGGCGGGCCGTTTTGATCAGCGGCAGGTCGTTGACGGGCGCGACGTTCTGATAGGCCAGGTCATCCACCACATAGACGTCCTGATCGAGGCAGAAGCCGATCAGGCGGCGCACGTCCTCCTCACGGAAAACGCGCCCGGTCGCGTTATGCGGATTGTTGATGACGACCGCGCCGCGCTCGCGCCACGAAGGGTCTTCGCGGCACAGTTCCTCGACCTTGCCGATCAGGGCGTCTACGTCGAGTTCCATCGCCCCGGTAAGGGGGACAGCGTGGACGACCGGGAAGCATTGTTCGTAAGACCAGCTCAAGTCCGGAATGACAACTTCAGTGATGCCACAGTGAAAGCCGAGGATACCGAGCGCCGTGCGCGACGAGCCGCTGGTGACGACGCAGGACTCTGCTTCGTACTGCGGCTGATGGCGAATAAAGGCGCTCAGGAAGCTGCCTTCCAGCGCGTGGCATGTTTGCGGATCAGCGAGGCCGGCGACCAGCGTATCGAGCAGGTCGTTCACCTCAAGGGCCGCAAACTCGTCAACGGCCTGCCCCTTCCAAGCGTTCGAGACGCGGTGGGCCAGCCTGTCCGCCTTGCTTTCCAGCACAAGCAGGGCGCGTTCCAGCCGTTCCGATTGGGCGTTGAGCGGCCCTTCCAGCCACTGGCCCGCGTGCTGGGCGATGCGCGGCAGAACCTGGCCGGCCGACCCGGCCAGCGCGAGTCCCTCGAAGTCCGGGCGGGCTGGCGGCAAGCTGGACGGCGCTTCGGGCGCGAGTTGGGGTGGCTTCTGGGCCAACAGATAGTCGAGGAAGGTGATATCGGAAGCGCAGGGCGTGCCTTTCAGGTTGAAATGCACGTTCTCGATGGCGCTCAGATAATCGGCGTTACCGGCGATGAAGACGGTCGAGAGGTGCTGCAGGTGCGGCGAGAAAGTGCCGGGCGTGAGCAGGCGGATGACGCGCTGCACCAGTTTGGCCTCACGCGCCAGCGACAGGTGATTGGCGGCCTCGTTGGCCTCGATAAAGAAGAGCGCGCGGTCGAGGCTGAGCAAGCGCAAGCGGCGGCGCATTCGTTCGCTGGGTATCACGCCGAGTACCAGAAAAACCGGCGTTTGCGGGCGCTGTGTCAATACGCGCTCGATGTGGGCGCAGGCAGCGTCTTCATCAGACAGCAGGTCTTCGAACTCGAGGCCGGGCATGGCGCGCAGCGGCGGCGGCAGATGGCAGCCGAAGCAGAGTACCGAAGCCGGCAGCGTTTCCAGATACGAGGAGAGCGTGAACAGAAAGACGCGCAGGGCTTCGGTGGTTCCGCCGGAAGCGAGGACGATCTCGCGGCGGCCCGACTGCTGGCCGGTGTCGTAGTGCAGCGATTCCTGCTGCCCCTCCAGCCACGCGCTGAAGGCCTTGACCACCGCGTTGGGCGATTTGACGGAGTAGCCGCCGCGCGGCATGTAGGGCGCGCTCTTCTGGATCAGATTGATGATCAGGTCGAGCTTGGGCCGTTCGCTTGCA
>JAEURB010000138.1 GCA_016788435.1 Anaerolineae bacterium
AGGCGCTGCAGGTCGAGCCGAACCGGGCGGCGCGCAAGGCCGCGATTGCGGTGCTGGCGGCGCGTGCTTCGGCCAGCGAGAAGTGGCGCGAGGCGGCGTTCTCGCCCGATATTGACGCGGTGCTGGCCGAGCAGGCGCTGGATGGCGAGTCGGCCGATATCGCGGCGCTGGCGGCCGAAGCGATTGGCCGCATCCGCTCGGCGGCGGCGGTCGCGCCACTGGCGGCGGCCCAGCAGCGCGGCGACCGGAAGGCCTTGCGGGCGCTGGCGCTGGTGCGCGATCAGGCGGGCAGCCTGCCGGACAGCGTGGGTACATCGGCGCGCCTGTACGCCTGGCTGAACAATACCAGCCGCCGGTTGGTCGAGCGGCCGATGGCGGCAGTCTGGCGCTTCGTGTGGGCGTTCGCCGGCGCGTTCCTCGGCTTCGCCTTCTACGCCTGGGTTGGGCTGACGGCGTCGCCGGGCTGGGAAGTGCTGATCGTGCAGATTTACGCGAAGACGGTGACGACGGCGCTGACGGTCGCCTTCTTCACGGCACTGCGCGTGATCGTGGCCGACGAGATCTGGCAGCGGCTGCGCGGGTTCTGGCCGGCGTGGTCACGTGCGCTGCTGGCCTTCGCGGCCGGCCTGCTGATGGGCATGCTGATGTGGGCGGCGTTCACGGCTATTTTGCTGGAAGGGATGGTGGACACCAACTCCAGCCTGATCGGCGGCGTGGGCATTGCCGTCTCGTTCGGCCTGATGAACCTGTTCCGTATGCCGGGCTGGCTTTCGACGCTCGTCACCTTTGCCGGTCTGTACGCACCGGCGCTGATCACGTGGAACGCCTACACGACGGGTGCGATGCCTGTACCGCTGATTTACGTCGTCGAGGACGGCCAGTTGGTCACCTGGCTGGTTCCGGCGTTCCTGATGGCAGCCCTTGGCATGAACGCGCAGGCGCTGTGGCGCGACGTGCGCGGCCTGCGCAAGCGCGGCTAACCTCGTTTACGCGTCATCTGGAAAAGCGGCAAGCCTCCACGCGGAGGCTTGTTGTGTTTTCGGGAGCGTGTGAGCTAGCCGCGCTTGGCCTTGTCGTCGTCCACCACGCGATAGCCGGGGGCATCCACCACGTCCTCGCGGTTGGGGGCGGCTGCGCCACGGCGGCTCAGTTCGGCGCGGTGTTCGGCCACCACATCGGCGGGCGAAAGCATTTCCAGCATCTTCATGCCGCCGAGCACCAGCGCGATGTCATCCAGTTGGCCAAGGCCGATGAGGATGTCGGGCACGATGTCAATCGGCGAAATCAGATAGACGAGCGGCAGGGCGAAGGCCAGCTTGGCGTAGAACGGCACGCGCCGGTCCCAGAGCAGCTTCCAGATGAGCATGAAGTAGTTGAGCATGGTGTGCATGGGGATTGTCCTGAACGGTCACGGGCGTTACACAGGATAATACGCAGAATCGGGGGGCAGGGTTACAGCGCGGGTGGCGAGTTGAAGGCACGACGGCCGCTGCCGCCCTGCTGGAAACGCGCTGCGGCGCGCCGGTTGCACTGCTGCGAAGGCTCAGCGGCGCCTTAGTTTCCCGGCTGCCACTGGCTCACATCCCACCGTGTCTTCGGGCGCGGTGACGGCCGAAAGGCTGGGGCACCGCGCGGCCGGGTGACAACACCGCTGGTTGCTCCTCCTGGGGTAGCCCGAGAGGACTTCTGAACAGCTAGCCGATGCACTTGCGAACTTTCCCACTCAAATTACAGCGGGCGAGTGGCGCCTACCCAGAACAATCCGGCGTTAGGACAGATATTCGAAGCCAGGCCGCAATCTCACCCATACCGCAGCCGCATCCTCGATTTCGAGCGGGAGACCGGCTACTCGGTAGCTGTTTCAGTGCCCTAGGTCGGGCAAGGGGGGCTGCAGCGACGGTGTGGGTATCCGCAGATGAGCGGAAGCGCCTGGTTTCAGTGCCCTAGGTCGGGCAAGGGGGGCTGCAGCCGTGGTCATCATCATGGCATGGATGGTCATGGCATGGTTTCAGTGCCCTAGGTCGGGCAAGGGGGGCTGCAGCGCCGTCTACTGCGGATTACCTGGCCGTTTGCCCGATGTTTCAGTGCCCTAGGTCGGGCAAGGGGGGCTGCAGCACGGACAAGGTGGAATGGGTGCAGTGCGTGTTCCCGCAGTTTCAGTGCCCTAGGTCGGGCAAGGGGGGCTGCAGCACTGGGGCTACGGCGAGGAGAATCATTACGCCCACATGTTTCAGTGCCCTAGGTCGGGCAAGGGGGGCTGCAGCCTGCGCTTTGTGCTGCGCCGGGCGGTCTACCTGCTTGTTTCAGTGCCCTAGGTCGGGCAAGGGGGGCTGCAGCCCCACATCGGCCCGTTCCTGGTTGTCCTCGCTGATGCGTTTCAGTGCCCTAGGTCGGGCAAGGGGGGCTGCAGCCTGCGGGCGGCACCGGCCGCGACGACGCTAGACGCGAGTTTCAGTGCCCTAGGTCGGGCAAGGGGGGCTGCAGCTCACATGGCGTGAGGCTTATGCTCCCGGCGAGCCAACGTTTCAGTGCCCTAGGTCGGGCAAGGGGGGCTGCAGCCTGAGCGCAAGCGCGCACTAGCGCGCTTGAAGCAGCGCGTTTCAGTGCCCTAGGTCGGGCAAGGGGGGCTGCAGCAGAAGTAAGGAAGAGGAGACGGATTCAGGCGCTGGCGTGTCATTGCCCAAGGGCGGCCAAGGGGGGCTGCAGCG
>JAEURB010000059.1 GCA_016788435.1 Anaerolineae bacterium
CGCATCTACTATCCGGCCCACATCGCCAGCCAGCGGCAGCGACCCGTGCTGAAGCAGCCCGTCGTTGCGGCGTGCCTGCGCGCTGCCGGCCAGTTTCCGCCCGTTCACCGTCAGCTCGTAGTGCGAGGGCGTCTCGAAACAGACGGCGCTTCCCAGCCCCAGCCCGGCGGCGCGTTCGGCCTGCACCGGCGCGCCTAAGGCCCGCGCCGCCGCGCCCAGCGCCGCGCTGATTCGCTGGTAGCTTTCAACCACGCTGCCCCGCGCCAGCGGATGACCGGGCGGGAGCGTGATGCTGTAGGTCAGTTCATCCACATGGAGGATGGCCCGGCCGCCAGTCAGCCGCCGCACCAGCCCCCAGCCCCGTTCGGCCAGCCGCCCCTCATCCACGTCGCGCAGCGCCTGGCCGAAGCCGAGCGACAGCGTGGGCGGCTGCCAGTCGTACAAGCGCAGCGCCGGGGGTGCATCACCAGCACCGACCGACCGCAGCAGCGCCTCGTCCACCGCCATATTGCGCGCGCCCGTCAGCGGTGTATCGGAGAGCAAACGCCAATTCTCGCAGGATTGACCATTCATCCCACGCTCCCTATACTTGGATTCAATGGAATGTTAACCCGCCGGGTACGATGGATTATCCCACACGTTCGGATGGTCGGCCGTCAGCAACGCCGGAGAACCGGGGTTCACACGTCGTACCGCGCTCCCCGCGCCACCCTCCGCCGCCGTCCTCACCGCCTAAGGCAGAACCCGCTGGCCGCCCGCCCGCTCCCGCGCCGGTTTATGCTGCGCCGTCTCCTCCGCCATCCGTCGAGCGGTCATCGGCCGCTCGTGAACGCTCGCGCCGCCGCCGCCGGAACCGCCCGCGTGGCGGCGAATGGGCGCTCGTCATCATCGCCATCACGCTGCTATCGGTGGTCGTGCTCACCAGCCTGAGCGTGGCGGTGCTGGTGCGCGCAGGCCAGGGTTCGGGCGATGTAATGGCGACCGCGATTGCCGTGTTGCCGACGCCGGTATCGGCGCAGAGCATCCTCAGCGGCGATGTGAACACGCTCAACGTGGGCGATCAGGTCATGCTGGATGACGGGCGCAGCATCGTCTTGCAGCCATGGAACGGTGGCAGCCGCCTGACCGTACTGGTGATGGGCCTCGACCGGCGGCCGAACGAAACTGGCCTCGCCTACCGCACCGATACCATGATGCTGATCAGCTTGGACCGCGATACCAACTCGCTCGGTGTCCTCAGCATCCCGCGCGACCTGTATGTGGAAGTGCCGAATTACCCGAGCCTGCAGCGCATCAACAGCGCGATGGTGCTGGGCGAATTGCAGCAGGTGAATTACGGCCCGGCGCTCGCCATGCAAACGGTGCAGTATAACTTCGGCATCCCCGTCCACAACTTCATCGCCATGGACTTTCAATCGGTGGTGGATCTGGTGGACGTGATGGGCGGCATAGACGTCGAAGTGCCGTACGACATCGTGGACTACGAATACCCGGACATGAATTTCGGCTACGACCCGCTGATCCTGCGGGCCGGCCTGCAGCATCTC
>JAEURB010000094.1 GCA_016788435.1 Anaerolineae bacterium
ATCTGGGCGTCAGCCGTGGCGGTCGCCGCGATCTGGCTCTCCAGTTCCTGCTCACTCACCAGATTACAGGCGCTCGCCATTACGAGCAACAACAGAGTCAGGAGAAGGAGCAGAGTTGGCTTGCGCATCGCGTGGCCCCCAGACAGCGTTCAGGCAAACGCCTTTCCGCGTAAATTCTAGCACGGTGCTGCAGTTCACGCACGCGGCCTGCATGGGCAATGACTGGTAGAATAGTCACAAGATAGGAGGTCTCGGTGATGGCGTTCGAGCGAGTGACGATTAATCCGGCTCAGATGGGTGGAGTGCCATGTATTCGCGGGCTGCGCATTCCGGTCGCGACGGTAGTGGATATGGTCGCGGCGGGCATGACAACAGCTGAAATTCTGGCTGACTTCCCCGATCTGGAGGCCGCTGACATCATCGAGGCGCTGCGCTGGCCGGCGCTGAGCGCCCCGCAATAGATACGAAACGGGCGGCTGAACCTTCGTCCGAGCCGCCCGCGCAACCATTCGCTTTCAACTTTCAACTTGATTCACGTGATCGGGTCTTTGTAGATGGCGTAGCGGCCCATGTCATCGCCCTTGCCGATGCAGGTCGTCATGTCCACCTTGAACTCGCGCCCGCCGGAAACCCACTTCAGGCCCTCGAGCAGCAAGCCCTGCCCCATATAGCAAACCGGCTTGTCCACCTTGCGATTCCAGCACATCGGGCAGCGTTCGAGCGTGTAGATGATCTTATCGCCGCCCTCTTCGTAGACATTCGAAATCTGGTCGGAGAACTGCGAGAAGATATTGGCCATGGCGGGCACGCCGACCTTGAGCTTGGCGTTGAGCGGCAGCACCTTGAAGGCGAGGTCGCCCACGCCAGCCAGCGCGCCGAACGAACGCAGGCCACCAGCGAAAACCGCGCGCCCGGCGCGCAAGGCCAGGCTGCGCCCGCCACGCTGGCCATACATATCCTCCAGCGTCACCATCAGGGCCGTGAAATCTACGAAATCGAAGCCCTTTTCGAGGTTGTCGGGCGGGAAATTGTCAATGAAGTTGGGCAGCCCACCCAGGTTCAGGACGGCGTTGAAGCCGGGGCGGCCCATGATTTCGACCATGGCGTTCATCGCCAGCCGCGCGAATTTGTTGGGGTAGTAGTACCCGCTCCGGGCGGGGCGCACTGGCGCGGGACGAGGCGTTTCCGGGGCTTGCATCAGGCGCTGTCCTCCTCAATCGGGCCAAACCACGCGGGTCAGCAGCGCGGCCTTCCAACGCTAGAAACAAGTATACGTCGAGTCATAGCGTTTCCAACGTTGCCGAAAGGCCCATAGCATTAAGATTAGGGCGGCTAGCAGTACCCGTCCCGCCACAAAAAAAGGGCGAGCCCACCGGCCCGCCCCGCCTTGTGCGATGACCGGCAAGCCCGGCTTACGACGCGAACACCACCAACGGATCATCGTGCTGCGCCGGCTGCGCGCCGGGCAGGCGGCCCTGCATGCTCCACGGCCCCGTCCACGTAATCTCGACGTCGGCCAACCTGCCCTTCCAGTCTGCCGCGTCTTCAAAGAAGACCAGCTTGTTCTGCGGGGTGCGGCCGCGCCACTTGCCCTTGTGCTGCTCCTCGACCAGCACCTGCACGGTTTCGCCCAGCCAACGGCCGTTGATATCGGCCAGAATCTGCGCCTGCAGGCCATCGAGGCGCTGGAAGCGGCGATCCTTCTCCTCGTGCGGCACATCATCGGTCATGCGGCGCTCGGAGACTGTGTTCGGGCGCGGGCTGTAGGCGGCGAGGTGGGCCTTATCCAGCTTCAGTTCGGCCAGCAGGTCATAGGTATGCTCGAACTGGGCTTCGGTTTCGCCGGGGAAGCCGACGATGATATCGGTATGAATGGCGACATCCGGCACGCGGGTACGGATGCGCTCGATGAGACGGCGGTACTGTTCGACGGTATAGCCACGCTTCATATTGGCCAGTACCTCGTTGTCGCCCGCCTGCACCGGCACCTCGATCTGCGGCATGACGCGCGGCAATTCGGCGACCGTATCGAGGAGCTTGTCGGTCATCCAGTTTGGGTGGCTAGTCAGGAAGCGGATGCGCTCGACGCCGGTTTCCTCGGCGGCGCGATGCACGACACGCAGAAGGTCGGCCAGGTCAGGCCCATCCGGGACGTCCTTGCCATAGCGATCCACAATCTGGCCGAGCAGCGTCACTTCCTTGACGCCCTGGCGCGCCAGGCTGCGAACATGGCTGGTGATTTCGCCTACACTGCGGCTGCGCTCGACGCCGCGCCGGAACGGGATGATACAGAAGGTGCAGGCGTGAGAGCAGCCGTAGACGACCGGCACATGCGCGCTGATGAGCTGGCCCTGCTCGTGCAATGGCAGGATCAGGTCACCATCTTGAAGCAGGTCGCGCTGTTCGCGCTGGCGGGCTTCGAGGGCGACGCTCTCCTCTTCACCCATGCGGCTGCGCAGGAAATCCACCAGCAGCGCCGGTTCACTGGGCGGTAGAAACACGTCCACGTAGGGCAGGCGCTTGCGCAGGGCCAGCGAGTCGCGCACGCCGACCATGCAGCCCATGACGCCGATCACCTTCTCCGGCTGCTCACGCTTCAGTTCACGGAGGGAATCGAGCCGCCCAAATGCCTTGTCTTCGGCGCTCTGGCGCACGACGCAGGTATTGACGACCAGAATATCGGCTTCATCGGCGGCAGCAGCGGCCGTATGCCCCATACGCTCCAGCTCACTCGCCAGAAGCTGCGAGTCGGCGCTGTTCATTTGGCAGCCATACGTCCAGATGTAGTAATGCATCGCTCAACCCAGGCAAATTAAACTAATCGGGATGAGCGTTATTGTACGGGCGCAGGGGAGCGGGGTCAATGCGGGTAGTGGCTCGTCACTTCCCGCACGGCTCGGCATGGATGAACACGCCGCCGAACACCCCGTCGCTGGCGCAATCAATTCGCAGCGCAATCTGGTTGTCTTCGAGGGTGATGAAGTCGGTCACGTCGAAGACGAAGGGCTGCCGGCCATCCACCTCACCCATCCGGCGGCCGTTGAGACAAAGCATGATCGTGCCCGGCGCGGCGGCGATGTGCAGGTCGAAGCGCAGGCAGACGTCCAGCATCGGCGGCACGTCGAACGTTCGCGTCAGCCACGCTGTCCAGCCCTCGCCAAAGCGGCGGCCCGGCACGAAGCGGCGCAGCGACGGCACGAATTGCCCAACCGAAGCCAGCTCGTGCGGTTCGGGGTTTTGCTCGAAGTACTCGACGGTCCAGCCGTCATCGAGGGTGATGGGTGGCGGGATTGGCATGACGCATAGTGTAGCGCCGCACAGGGCGCCCACCAACCGCTTGCGCCCCGCCCCGAAAATCGAGCGGCAGTCAGGCGAGGCCAACCCAAACTGGCGGACTTATGCGACTTACTTGATAATCACCTTACATTACGTAATGATTTATGCTTGTAATGCACGATTCATCTGCTCGAACCCAGTTCGCCTACGCCGCAACCCTCACCATCGAGAGTGAGCACTATGCCGCAGAACCGCAGGACACGCATCAGGACATGGCAATCTGACAGCAATCTGGAACACAGCAGCGCTCATTCCGAACCATCCACCGCACTGGCAGCCTCAGTTCAGGAAGCGCCCGTTGGTGACCTCGCCCATCCGCAGGCAATGAGTTCTAAGCAGATGCTGCACCTGCAGCGGGTGATGGGCAATCAGGCTGTCGTGCGCCTGCTTGCCGCGAATGGACAAGCAGCCAGTCCAACTGTCCAGACATCGATCCAGCGATATCCAGCAGACGTTCTGGACGTGCCCCTCAAGAAGAAAAAGTGGAAGAGTTATACGGCTGCGGTCGAACGTTCTGCTGAGGGTGTGAGCGGCGGCGTGAATTTCTATCGATCAAAGCCGAAAAAGGGCCCGGTTGAGACAGTCGTGGTCAAGCCCGAACATCGAACGTTTGGGGCGGATTTGAACCGAGGGACGGGGCAACTTGCAGAGACCAAGTTGCGGGAAGCCGGATTTGCGGTCCCCAAGTCAAGAAGAGTGGACGCGAGTCAGCCCGAGGGGCAGGAAATCGTGAGTGTAATGGAGAAATTCGGCGTCCCATTCATGTACCAGCATGGGGAGCAGAGTTACGATGATATTGGCCACCTGCAGCTCATGGATGTGGCCGCCGGGGAAAGCCTGGCAAAGTACTTGAAAAAGGGAGTTGACCCGGGCCAGGAAGTCGAGAAAGTGGACAGGGCGATGGAACTCCTGACCAATTCCAATTTTAAAGGTCAGCTTGCAAAGTTGATCGCAACGGACATCGTGCTGGGGAATGACGATCGCATCAGCCACTATGTGCAGAACTTCGGCAATCTGATGATTTCAGGCACGAACATCGTACCGATTGACAGTGACAGCGACCTTACCCCGAATTTCAGCGTCGCAGGTAGAAGGGAAGCGCTTCAAAAGCTTGCCCAAAGGCCTGAGGAAATCGCAGATAACTTCCTGAATGGCGTTGACGTCTATCTGCGCCTGGAAAACAACGCCACGGCAGATCTATTCAGACAACACAATATGTATCGCATGCTGCGCGAATCGCTCATCAGAGCCCTAAAGGATGCCTCCTATGTCGCTGCTGCCCGCAACAACAAGATTGCTACCGGTGAGCACGCTGACGTGATTCAGCAGCGACAAGAAGTGCTCCGTGAATACCTGAGGGGTTAATTCCGAAGGGAGCAACACAGGGATTCCAAGGCGGATTATGCAGAAGCTGACGGATGGCTTTTTCACGTTCACGGGATTGATGGTGGGCCGTGTGTACTGCACCGAAGACGCCGACGGCGGACTGACCATCATTGACGCCAGCATCGCTTCGGCCGCCCCGAAAATCGAGCGGCAGTTGCACAAGGCTGGACGCGCCCCAACCGATGTCAAGCGCATCATCGTCACCCATGCTCACCCCGACCACATCGGCGGCCTGCCCGCGCTGCACAAACTAACCGGCGCACAGGTCATCTGCTCGCATATCGAGCGCGACTATGTGGAGGGGAAGGCTGCCATCCCGCTGCCGCCCAAGTCCAGCCTGCGCTTCCCGGATACCCTGATGGCGGCCACTCCCCGGCTGCAAACCGGCACGCTCGTTTCGCGTGTCGTCGCCGATGGTGACGTGCTTGAGGACGTGTTCGGCGGTCTAGAAGTGCTGCATACGCCGGGCCATTCACCCGGCCACATCAGCCTGTGGCAGCCGCAGCGCCGCATCCTGATCACGGGTGACGTGGCCATGCACATGCCGTGGGGCGTTCGCTTGCCGTTCGCCGCCTTCACGCTCGAGATGGACGAGGATCGGCGCAGCCTGACTCGAATCGCTGGGCTGGGCGCGGAACTGGTCTGCTTCGGCCATGGACGCCCCCTGCGTAGCAAGGACGCCGCGAAACTGCCGGATGCTGCGCGAAAGCGGGGGCTGCCGGCCTAAAGCGTCAGCCTGCTTCTTTCCCTATCTTGTCCCGCGTTTCCTGCAGCGCCAGGTCAATGAAGACGGCGGAAGTCCAGCCGAAGATCGGCGCGGCTTTCGGCGGGCGTTCGCCGGTGAGCGGGTTGTAGTACTCGTAGATATCGGGGTGGCGCTGGATCATGGCCAGCGTTTCCCGGCGCAGCCGCCGTGCCAGATCGGGCTGGCCCACGCGGAACAATGCCTCGATGAACAGGTAGTTGATGTTCACCCACGACGGGCCGCGCCACATTTGCAGCGGGTCGAACTTGTCATCGCGCAGCGAGACGGTCGCCAGCGGGTAGGCCGTCCAGAACGCGCCGGGGTCGGTCAGGTTGGCCAGCAGCCGTTCGACGATTTCCGGCGGCAGCCGCCCGGTTGCCAAGGGCAGCAGGTTGAACAGTGTCGTCACGTCCACCGGATGGCCGTCGTGAATCGCCTCGAACTGCCCACTTTGCTCAGACCACAGATGCTCGATCATGGACTCCGCAAGTCCGTCCGCCCGTTCGCGCAGCCGGGCAACGTCCTGATGTTCGCCGATCAGTTCAGCGATCTGGGCCAAACAATCGCCTCCCATCACCAGATAGGTATTCAGGTCGGGCGCAACAACCGGCATCCCCTCGTCCCACAGTGGGCTGTCGTCGAGGCCCGATGAGAACGGATGCTGATAAACGCACAGGCCAGTCGCCGGGTCGGCGTTATCCCTCAGCCACCACTCGTGCCAGCGGTTGAGCGCGTCGTAAACCTCGTTGAGGAAGTCGAGATGGCCGGATGTTTCGTACAGTTTGAGCGCAATCCAAGCCGCTAGTGGGGGCTTGGTGACGTCGGCGGCGACGGGTTTTTCGAGATGCGTGACCAGCCCTTCGTCGTAGATGGCATCGGGCAGCATTCCGTCCGCCCGCTGGTGGTCGAGCACGATGCGGATCTGATCTTCGGCCAGCTTCGAATCCACGTGGCGGTAGGCCAGCGCGTGGAAGAACTGATCCCAGTGCCACACGCCGACATAATGGATTTTGGAGGGCGTCATCGCCTCGCGAGTGAAGTAGAAGCGCGTGTTCATCAAGCCGGAACGCATGACCCACCAGGCATACAGGTACTGATCGCGGTACTCCTCCAGCACATCCGGCACGGCGTCATACCACGCCTGCCAGCGGTCGCACGCTTCCGCAATGACCGTCGTGGGGTCGGGCAGCGCGCGGTTGAAGGCCAGCCGGGGGGTGATATTGAGAAGGAGGGGCATGCCCTCGGCGGCGCGCAGCTTCAGCCGCACCCGCCAGCGATCCGGCCCTTCGCTCACGATTTCGTTGCGAACGAGGACGGCGCTGGTGGTATACGAGACGTTGCGTTTGCCGTGCAGCACGCCGCCGCGCCGGTCGGCGTGGGCATCAGAAGCCAGGACCGAGAACTCGATCCCATATTCCCCGGCCGGCAGGCGCACGGCCAGCGTTTCAGGGTCCACAAAGGCGAACGAGAAAGGGCCGCGCCCGGTTTGGACATGGGCGACGTGCGGGTAGGTATCGGCCGTACAGGCAAGTGGCGCGCCATCTTTGCCCAGAATCTGAAAACGCTCGATGATCGGCACGCGCTGGCGGTAATGGCCGTACTCAGACTCCCATTTCACCCAGCGTTCGGCCAGCCGTACGCTCAGTTCATTGCCGCGCAGGAACACCAGCAGGCGTGACCCCCGGTCAGTGAACGGGATACCGACCATGTCAATCCGGTTATGCAGGCGCTCCAAACACTCTAACCCCGGTAGCTGCAGCATGATGAATTCGCGTCATCCTTTGACCGCGCCCGCGGTCAGGCCCCGGCGCAAGAAGCGCTCGAATGCGAAGAACAGAATGATAACCGGAACGGTGATAATGACCGACCCGGCCATCAGGTAAGTTCGGGGAACTTCCTGCGTATCCAGTTGCATCAAGCCCAGCGGAAGGGTCCACGAGTTGGAGAACTCAGTCAGGAACAGGATGGCGAAGAGGATCTCGTTCCAGGCGATCATGAACGTGTAAAGCGCCACCGAGGCGATAGCCGGTACCGACAGCGGGACGACGATCCGCCAGATCGTGCTGATCCGGCTGCAGCCGTCAATCAGCGCTGCCTCTTCCAGTTCGGCCGGTATGGTTTGGAAATAGCTGCGCAGCATATAGAGGGCGACTGGCAGCGTGAGCACGAGGTAGAGCACGATCATGCTTGGCAGGCTGCCGCGAATGCCCAACTTGGAATAGATGACGAACAGCGGAATGGCGATCACGATGGCGGGGAAAACGTACACCAGCAGGATACCCCAGCTCATGAGCGACTTGCCCCGGAAGCGCAGGCGCGTGACCGCATAGGCGCCGGGCACGGCCAGCAAGAGCGTGAAAAACACCGTCACCAGCGACAGGAGCAGACTGTTTCCGATGTAGGTGAGGAAGCGGAAATCTACCAGTACCGAGGCGTAGGAATCCCAAAAGTGCGCCAACTGGTCGCCCGTCGGGAACAGGCGCGTTGGGTTTTGCAGCACGTCACCAATCGGGCGCACCGACAGGTTGAGCATCCAATAGAACGGGAAAGCCGTCATCAGCACGAAGAGAGCGATGAAGAACCACTTGATGACCCTGGCAATGCGCGTTTCGATGACCTCACGGGTGAGCGGGGTGCGGCGCGGCCGGGCTACTGGCGGCGGCGCCGTTCGCGTTTCATTGGTCACGGTTACGCCTCCTCCACCATAAACCAGCGGAAATAAATCATGACCACGACCATGAGGATGAGCGCCAGTACCACCGCCACCGCCGCCGCTGTACCTACGTTGCGACTGCTGAACAACTGGTCGTAGACCTCAATCGAAATCAACTGCGTGCCGGCCGCGCCGCCAGTAAGCAGGAAAACATCGTCGAACTTGTTGAACGTCCAGATGAAGCGCAGCAGGAAAAGCGTACCGAACACCGCGCGGAGCTGCGGCAGCGTGACATGCCACAAGCGCTGCGAAGGGGCGGCCCCATCCACTTTGGCCGCTTCGTAGAGGTCGTCGGGGATGGCCTGAATACGCGCCAGGATGAACAGATAGGCGAACGGGAAATAACGCCATGCCTGGAACAGGATCACGACGGTGAAAGCGGTGGCCGGCGCAAACAGGAAATCGGTGCGCCGCCCGCCCATGCCCACGATCAGCTCGTTGAGCAGGCCATACTGTGCGTTGAGCATCATCTTCCAGATCAGCGCGACCGAGATGACCGGGGCCACATACGGAAAGAGCAGCAGGCCACGCGCCAGGCCGCGCCCGCGAAACTGATCACGCATGATCAAGGCCGCGATCAGGCCAAGGATGATGGCGAGCGTCGTCCCAAAAATCGTGAAGATGAAGGTACGCAGCAGTGTATCGCCGAAGCCACGCGCGTTGAGCACCCGGCCAAAGTTGTCCAGCGAAAGATCATCCAGCGAAAAAAGGCGCAAATCGGGCAGATCGCGCAGGCGGATCGGCCGGAAGGCCAGCACACTGTTCCAGAGCATCGGGAAAATGACGATCACGGCCACGATCAGCACCGTGGGCAGCAGCAATCCATAGGCGAGGTCGGCGGTACGCTGGCGCATGGTCGCACGGCGCAAATAGTTACCACGGCCGATGCGCGCCGCCCCAAGGAACGTTCCCCCGAGCAGCGCGGCGAGCCACAAGATCAGCACCGCATTGACGGCTGCCACAGGGCTGTCAATCAGCCCCGTCAGCAGACCGGCCAGCCCCACAAGCACGCCCACCACCACGCCAATGCGCGCGCCGTTGCGCGGGTTGCGGTTGAGGCTGGTCGCCAGATAGAAACCGGGAAGACCGCCCACAGTCGCCCAGGCGATACAGTAGACGGCCAGTTCGAGGAGGTTGAGGTCAATCGTCATGGCTGTCTCTCCCAGACCACGCATTCAGGGGGAGGGAGCGCCGGGGAAAAGCAGCCCGGCGCTCCGCAAGCTGAGCGCGGGTTACTCGGCCTGAGAGGCCTGAATCTCGACGACCTGCGCCTGAATCTCGGTGGCAGCCTCCTCAGGGGTGATCGCGCCACTCAGAATGTCGGCAATGGCAATCGGGACGACCAGCTCCTGATAGACACCGCTGACCAATTGGCCCTGACCCTGCGCGAAGCCCCAGCGCGCGAAGTTGGTCGCGCCTTCGGCGATAGCGTTGATGACATCCTGGCTGTAGTAGTCGCCCAGCGGAGCCTTGCGGTCCACACCGGCGGGCAGCGTGCTCCAGCCCTCGACGAAGAGCGTGGGATTCTCGGCGGTGCCGCGGCGCATGGGGAACTTGCCCTCAGGGGCCACCGCCAGCCAGTCCAGGTAGCCATCAGACAGCCAGAACTTGACGAACTCAATCGCTTCCGGCGGGGCGCTGGTGCTGACGCCCATCATGCTGACCTGGCCGTACTGCGCCGGTTCGGTGCCGTTCGGGCCGATGAAGGCCGGCACGAAGCCGCTGTTACGAGCCAGGTAGGCCGTGTCTTCCGCGCACTCGGCGCAGTTGGGCAGCGCGTTATCGCGCAAGCCGGCCATCTCGTCAAGGATGAATGGCGACCACACCAGCATGGCCGACTGGCCCGCGAAGTAGGTTGCGCGGGCGCTGGCCACGTCAACCACGCCAGGCGGCCCGAATTGACCGGCCAGATCGGTGTAGGTACGCAGCGCCTCGACCATCGCCGGGGTGTCGAGCGTTACATTGCCGGCGTCATCGGTCAACTGCACGCCGTTAGCCAGCGCGAAATGCTCGAATGTTTGCTGGGTGAACACAGCCCCCGGGTCGGTCGCAATGGTGATTCCGTAAACGCTGTTGTCGGGGTCGTTGAAATGCTCGGCGGCCGCACGAATCTTGTCGAAATCGGTGGGCGCATCGAGGCCCGCTGCGTCGAACCAGTCCTGACGATAAATCAGAAGCTGGCCCCAGCCATCGGTCGGCACCGAGGTATAGCCGCCCGCGCCGTCGCCGGCCATGTTCAGGGCACTGAAGTAGTCAGCGCCGAGGTCGTTGATGATCTGCGTGGCGGCTGCGTTGCTCAAAATGCCGTCGGCATACCAGGCAGCTGCGTAGTCGGACGGGTGGAACATCACATCGGGCAGCGTTCCGGCGGCCATGTTGGCAGCCATCAGGCTGTCGAGGATGTCCTCGTTGGTGAGGACGAGATTGACATTGATGCCGGTCGCTTCAGTGAACCGGTTGATGATTTGCTGGGTGGCCGCCGCACGCTCGGGCTGTTCTTCGGTGCTCCAGAAGACGAGCGAAACATTGCCCTGCGCGCTGACCGACATGGCAAGCAGCGCCACTACGACCACGATAACGAGGATTAGCGACTTCTTCATGACGTTCTTCTCCTTCATGATCTCCGCTCTTTCGTCTGCCCCTCTGGTCAATCCAGGGCACCACCTCCTCTCTGGCTATGCGTACCCAGCGTGGACGCGCGGGCGAGAAGCTGCGGGCGCACCAAAACGGGAAGGTCGCGGGCCGGCTGTGCTGTGATAATCGCGAGCAGGGAACGAGCCGCAAGCTGGCCAATTTCGAAGACCGGCTGATAGACCGTCGTGAGCGGCGGATTGAGGTGTTCCGAGGCGGGAATACCATCGTAGCCGCCGACGGCGACATCGTCGCCCACGCGCAGGCCTCGGGCGCGCACGGCGTGCATGACACCAATCGCCGTCAGATCGTTGCCAGCGACAATCGCCGTGGGTGGTTCGGGCCTTTCCAGCAGCAGCATGGCCGTATCCTTGCCCGCTTGCTCGCTCAAACCGGCCTCAATGATGAGCGCAGGATCGGCCGCTACTCCGGATTCAGCCAACGCCTCACGAAAGCCCTGCAGCCGGAAGCGGGTGAACATCAGCCCGCCTGGCGGTGTGATATAGGCGATCCTGCGGTGGCCCAATTCCAGCAGATGGCTGGTGAGAGCCTTCTGGCCAGCCACGCCATCCACATCAATCCAGGCGGTATGGGCCACGCTGTCGGTGCGGCCAAAACTGACGAACGGCACGCCGGTTTCAGTCAGGTAGCGAATACGGAAGTCGTCCGCACGGGTGCGGATGAGGAGCAAGCCGTCGGCCCGCCGGGCCGTCATGAGCCGGCGGTAGGCTTCCAGTTCGGAGGAGCTATCCTGCGGGCTGAGGAGCAAATCGAAGCCGGCCTGCGCCGCTTCGACGCCTACGCCGGCCACAAATTGCGCGAAAAAGGGATCGGGAAATTGCGGGCCGCTGGTGGGCATGACGATGGCAATCGTCTGCGAGCGCTGGCCTTGCAGCAGGCGGCCGAGCAGATTTGGTTCGTAACCCCGGCGCTCGGCCTCTTCCAAAATCAGCCGCCGTGTGGACGGGCTGACATCGCTGTATCCAGCCAAGGCGCGTGAAACCGTCGTGACCGAAAAACCGGTTGCTGCCGCTAAAGATTTCAACGTAACGGGTGCCGGCAAATGCCTTGCTCCTCCGTTCAGAAGGCAGAGCTACACTCGTGACAGGTCATCCAAAACGTTTCGGATTTATGACCTGAGAATAGGTCGTTCGTGGGCATCTGTCAAACAAGTCACCTGATAGCTGTCAGCGCCGTGTCTTGCAGCCAGTCGCGCACCTGCTGCCACGCTGACTCATCCACGAACTCGCCACATGTGATAGCGCGAAATCCCTTGGGGCGAATGTCCTCCAGCACGGCGGCCCACCTGGCGGTTTCCAGCGCAACGCCATCCGTGCCGAAAAACCGGGTGCAGAGGAAGCCGATCCGCGCCCCGGTTCTGGTCATCAGGCTGTCACTCCCCACGAGGCGTGAACCATGCTCATGCCTTCAGCCAGGCGATCTGGTAGGGGGCGAGTTCAATAACCGTCTGATAGGCTGCACCGTCCAGCAAGTCCTGCCAGCCGCCGCCGTTCGCGGAAGGCAGCTTCAGCGAAACCGGCTGGCCGCTGACGTTGGTGAGCGCCAGCACGCGGGCAGCGCCATCTGGTGATACCCGCTCAAGCGCCAGCACACGCTCGTCCAGCCGTTGTACTAGCTGCTGCCCGTTAGGGTGAAAGGCCGGTTCCATCACGCGCACCGCCAGCAGGTGACGGTAACGCGCCAGCACCTCCGCACCGAGCGCGGCCGGATCGCTCAGTTCATCGCGCAGCGCCCGTTCATCAAACTTACGGCGGTTGATGGAACGGGCGCGGCCAGTGCGATTCATGCCATCGTAGTCGTTGCGCCCACCGAACAGGCCTGGCAAGTAGATGCCCGGCACGCCGATCATCGCCAGCATGATGGCCTGCGATGCGATGAAGCGCCGCACAGCCGTTTCGGGCAGGCGGGCCGTCACGCCGGGCGGAGTGATCAGGTCGAACCAGGTGATGTTGAGTTCATATGGGCTGCGCGACCCGTCCGGCATCGAACGGTAGGAAACCTGCCCGCCGTGATCAAGGGCCGCCTGCGCCAGGGCCGCCAGTTCTACGGCGCTGAGGATGCCGGAGACGGGCCGCACCCCTACCCCGTCATGCGAGGCCGTGAAGTTGAAGAAGGTATCGCCAAAGGCCAGCGGTTCGAGCGAGGCCGCCCATTCCGCCAGATGGCGCGCGCTTCCGGTGAGCAGGCTGTGCGCGATGAGTGGAGGCAGCGGGAACTGATAGACCAACTGCGCCTCGTCGGTTCCGTCGCCAAAGTAGGAGAGATTTTCGGCGTGCGGGACGTTGGTTTCGGTGATCAGGAGCACATGCGGCGCGGCCAGATCGAGCACGTCGCGCAGGATTTTAATCACGGTGTGCGTTTCGGGCAGGTGGATACAGGTCGTGCCGAGCTGCTTCCAGAGGAAGGCGATGGCATCGAGCCGGATGAGCGACGCGCCGTGCCGCACGTAGTCGAGCAGGATGCGCGCCACCTCGACCAGCACGGCCGGGTTGGCGAAATTGAGGTCAATCTGGTCGGCGCTGAAGGTCGTCCATACGTATTGCAGGCCGGAAGCTGTCTCGACCGGCGAGAGGAGCGGCAGCGTGCGCGGCCGCGTCACCAGCGAGTAATCAAGCGCGGGGTCGGCGGTGACAAAATAGCGGTCGTAGGGTGCTTCGCCGCGCTTGAAGGCCGCGAACCATGCGCTGTGCGCGGAAATGTGATTGAAGACCCCATCCACCATCAGGCGGTAATCGCGGCCCAGCCGTTCGATATCCTCCCAGCTTCCCAATGCCGGGTCCACCGCTTCGTAGTCTATGACCGAGAAGCCATCATCGGATGAGTAGGGAAAGAACGGCAGGACGTGCAGCCCATCCACCGGCACGTTGAGCATATCGAGGGCGCGATGGAGCGTGAGCAGCGGCGCTTCAGGCGGCGACTGCACATGGTCGCCATAGGCGATGATCAGCGCGTCTTTTTCCGACAGCGCGGCCGGGCTGCTGCGCGGGGCCGGGTAGCCATCCACGAGGGCCGTGAGCGCGCCCAGCGTAGTGGCCGCCGCCTGGCCGGGGTAAAGACCGTGCAGGCGTTGGCCGAGTTCCTGGAGGATTTGCTGCGGGGCGCGTAATGGTCGGACAGTCATTGGAGATCTCCCTTTTGCTGGCTGGCCAGTACCCCCTCGTGACTGGAGTTTAGAGGATAGTGCGGCAGAAGGGTAATTTGCGCAGCGGGAAATGAGCGCGAACAGCCCACAAACAAGGCATTTCGAGCGAGAAATCAGGCCGAGCGCAGAAACCAGAACCCCTCTCGAAGAGGGTGTCAATACCCTTACCTCGAAAGGGATTCTGATCCAGGGAGGCTGATTAGGGGATCAGACGGCCGTCGTGACGGTAGCCTGATCAGCGGGCGCGGGCGGGCCGGCATCCGGTTCGGGTTCGGGGGGCGCTTCGGCCGCTGCGGGCGCGTCCATCGGCTGCGCGTTCGGGTAAAGCGTCAGAAAACGCACGCCGAGCGTATACACCATGCCCGCATAGCAGACGATGCCGAGGGCGACGCCCCATTCCACCAGCGATGGGAAGTAGGTGTTGACCGGGAAGACATCGAGCACGCCGGGCGACCAGTCGAGCGGGATGACGAAGCCGGACAGCGTCATGTTCCAGCGGTTGATAACGAGGCCGGCGATGATCATCAGCGCCGCCAGCACGACCGCATACGGGTTGCGGCGCGTGCGATTCCACAGCAGCAGGAAGGCGGGCACCAGCGCCCCGAACACCACTTCGCCCAGCCAGAACGTATAGCTGTAGGGCGTGAACTGGTTGAGGATCTCCTGGCCGGAGACCTGGCCCGGCGTGTGGCTGTAATAGTTGGTGGCCGCCCAGCTCCAGATTTTCAGGTACAGATAGGCCAGCACGGCGAAGCCGGCGAAACGGGCCACGCTGGCGATGATGTCTTTCGGCACCAGTTGACGGCGCATCAGCCGCCCGCTGACGATAGTGGTCGCCAGCACCGCCGAGATACCGGCCGCAATGGCTGACAGGATGAACAGCACCGGCGCGCTGGGCGAATACCAGAACGGCCGCGCCGTCAGAATGCCGTAGGTCGCGCCGAGCGACGACTGGTGCAGCAGCGACAGACCGAGGCCGACGAACGCCACGACCGGCATCAGGCGGTGCAAGTTGTGGCCCAGCTTGACGAAGAACGGGCTGTTATTCAGCCGCGTGCTTTCGATGACGACCGGCACCAGCTCGATGATCAGCACGGTGGAATAGAGCATCACGCAGATGGTGATTTCCCACAGCACTGAATGCACGTTCCAGTACAGCATCGGGTGGTAGAAGCGGTCAGGCCGGCCGATATCCACGAATAGCGCCAGCATGGCCGATGTGTAACCGATCAAGCCGACCCAAATAGCGGCACGGGCGATGGCTTCGTAGCGCTTCAGGCCGAAGATGTAGACCATCGCCGACAGCGTGAAGCCGCCCGCGCCCAGCGCGATGAAAGACAGGTCAACGGTAATCCACAGGCCCCACGGCAGGTGGTCGGTGAGGTTGGTGACGCCGAGGCCGTTGAGCAGCACCATCAGGATACTGATCAGGCCGATACCGAGGCCTGCGCTCAGCAGGGCCACCCACAGCCAGAAGCGCCAGCTTGCGCCGCGTACCCCCGGCGGCTTGAGTCCGGTCGCTGCATGTTCGGTCATCAGATCATGCCCTCCGGTGGAATGTAATAGACGTTCGGTTCAGTACCGAGGTCTTCGCGCAGGCGAAGTGTCGGGCGGGTGGAGACGATTCGGGCCACGGTGCTGTTCGGGTTCTTGATGTTGCCAAAGAAGCGCGCCGTCACCGGGCAGATGTTGACGCAGGCCGGCGTCGCGGCGGGGTCTACGCCCGGCGTCAGCCCGTTTGCCAGGCCCTGGTCAATCCGCTGGACGCAGAACGTGCACTTCTCGACCACGCCGCGCGGGCGGGGCGGCACTTCCGGCGTGCCCCACTCCGGAACCATCGGGTTTGGCAAGGCTTCGCGGTCTGTCCAGTTGAAGACGCGCGCGCCATACGGGCAGGCCGTTTGGCAGTAGCGGCAGCCGATGCACTTGTCGTAGTCCATCATGACGAGGCCGTCGGCCCGTTTATAGGTCGCGCCAACCGGGCAAACTGACACGCAGGGCGCATTACCGCATTGCAGGCAAGGCCGCGTGAGGTAGAATGTGTTGCCCTGCGCGGTCTGGTCGGTAATCATGATGTTCCAACGGCCGGTCGTGCGCGTGTCGTTGGTGGCCTGGCAGGCGTAGACGCAGTATTTGCAGCCCACGCACTTGCTCAGGTCAATCACCATCGCCCACTGCACGGCAGAGTTCCCGCTACCATGCCCGTCCGCCCCGCCCGGCAGCCCGCCGAGCATCGTCGCGAGGGGTTCGGCCAGCGTCGCCGCAGCGACGAGCGTCGCGCCCGCGCCGATCAACAGCGTGATAAACTCGCGCCGCGACAGAATGGAGGTGTTGGCCTTCAGATCCGGCTTCTTCGGCGGCTGGGGCGCAGGCGGCGGAGGTGTTGTTTCGGCCGCCTGCGCGGGCGTGGTGTTCTGCTGCTCGTCCATAGCGTTCTCCGTGTCGCCTACGTCCGCTTGTTGCCGCGCGCCACGATGATGGCTGCCGCGGTCGCGCCAATGCCGAGGCCGAATAACAAGCCTTGCAGCAGCGTAACGGTCGAGGTGGTGGTTGTGTCTTGTTCCGGTTGGGCGGCGGCCTGCTGGGTGGCCTCATCGGGCCGTGCTTCCACCAGCGCCACCATCTCCGCCGCCTGTTCTTCGTGGCAGGTCGTACAGGCCACGGTACCTACGTGCATCGAATGCCCGGTTTGCCGATCCTCAATGGAGACCGGGATAATCTGCGGGCCGGCCGCCATGTTCTCCGGGTACATGTGGCAGTCCACGCAGCCGACGCCCGTTTCTTCGACCAAATGATTGGAGTGCACCCACAGGTCAGGCATTTTCTCGCCGTGGCAGCTCAGGCACAGTTCGTTGGCCTCGACGCCACCGCGAATCATCTGCGTGTGCGGCGAGTGGCAGGTCGCGCAGCCCAGCGGGCCGAGGTCCACATGGGCGCTGACACGCCATTCGTTGTAAGTGCCTTCGTGGCAGTTCCCGCAGACGCCAGCGATCAGGTCGGCTTGTTCGACCACGGCCTGCACGTTGTGCGAGCCATGACAGTCGGTACAGACCGCCGCGTCGAGATTGCCCGCCATGATCGCCTGCTCGTGCAGGCCCACCTGCAAGTCGGCGGCTTCGTTCTGATGGCAGTTCACGCAGGAATTGACAGCCTGCAGCGCGTATTCGCGGGCCGTATCGGGGGTCGCGCCGTGCGGGAAATTGTTGCCGTGGCAGTCCACGCAGCCCAGCGCCGGCGAACCCGTATTCCCACCATGCACCGAATTGGCGATGGTCGAGACCGGCACGTACATGTTGAGCTGCGTGCCGTCGCCCAGCGTCGCCACGCGCCAGGGCAGCGAATGGCACACCGCGCAGTAGCTGTTATCGCCGGTAGGCTCGATAGGTGGCGCGCCGAGTTCATATATAACGGTGGCTTGCGGCGTGGCGGCCGGGGCAGGCTCGGTCGTGGCCTCCTGGGCGACGGCGGCCAGCGGCAGCAGCCCAGCGGCGATCAGCACCAGGCCGATAGCAGCGAATACGAGGATGAGACGTCGCTCGGATTTCATCTCCGCCGATCCTTTCAGTTCCCGGCCAGGCCGAGGTTGGCTTCGAGCACGTCGAGGACCTGGTCGGCATACAGGTAATTGTGAACCCCGTAACTGCCGTCCCCTTCCACGAAATCGAGCGCCTGAACCGCCCACTCGGGCGCGGTGCGCGGCATGGCGGCTCGTGCCGCCTCGATGCGCGTGCGAATAACGTCCTGGGTGTCGTCAATCAGGGCCTGGAGGGCTTCGGGTGTGGCCTGCTCGGAATGGCACTGCGAACAGCCGTCCACCAGCCCCTCGACCGCAAGCGCCGCGCCGGGCATGACCACGTTCAGCGAGTGGCTGCTGCGAATGCCGCCGTCGAACGGCATCTGCGGCATATGGCAGGTCAAGCAGTCTGGGCCGTCATCGGCGGTGAAGTGAGCGCTCGGCGTGCCGGCGATGTTCTCGATGAAGGACGTTCCCTCGAACATCTCGGCGGCCGGATGATGGACGCCTTCGGTGATCGAGGTACTGCTGTGGCAGCTTGTGCAGAGCGCGTACGGTTCGGCCACCAGACTGGCGGGCAATTCGCTGCGGCCGGCGTGCGGGTCGTGGCACGTGACACAGGCTACGCCGAAGCGGGCGGTGGCCAGCGTCAGCACCTCGGGCGCGATTCCCGTGCGGTCGCCCGCCTCATGCGCCGCGATAAGCGACTGGTTGTGGGCGAACTCGCCGCCGGCATGGCACGACAGGCAGTCCGCTGGCGCATCTTCGGGCAGGCTGGCCAGCGCATCGGCATGGCCGCTGGCTGCCCACTCGTTGTACTGCATGTTGGTCATACTGGCCTGGCCGGTCGCGTACCAGTGGACGGGGTCATCCGGGCCGAAGGGCACATACTCACCCTCGACGGACAGTGCGCCGCCGGGCCGGAAGTTGACGGCGAAGGCTGGCGAACCATCGGGCACTTCACCCCGGCTGTGGCACGCGCCACAAATCTGCGGGTCAAGGCCCGGATTGATGGAAGCGCGGATGGCGGCCAATTCCTCGTCATCGGGGCGGCGGCCGGCGTCGTCCACCGTTTCGAGATGCAGTTCGCCGGGGCCGTGGCAGGACTCGCACATGACGCCGTCGTCGTTCCAGCGGCTGCGTTCCAGATCGAGGCCGGTGGTATGGCAACCGGCGCAGCTTTGCACGAAATCGTAGGCCGGGTCGTCCCAACTGGCGGCGAGATTGAGCGCCTCCCAATGACCCTCGGCCACGTTCCATTGGGCAGGCAGCACGCGGTACTGATTGCGTTCGACCTCGAAGACATAGGCCTGGGCGGTAACACCGGAACCGATGGCGTAGGCCACGTCATCCGCCGTGAACGGGCGCGCCGTATTCTCGCCGGGGAACGTGACCGCCCGCAGGTCTTCATCCGCCGTGAAGTCAGCGACAATCGGATCCTGGCTGCGGCTGGTGTCCTGCAAGGCAAGGGCGTGGGCGGTGTCCTGATGATCGCGCACGACGTCGCGGTGGCAATCCTGGCACTCGCGTGAGCCTTCATAGCCACCCTGATCCAGAGGTTCGCCAGCAGCCGGGGCGGTTTGTTCTTCCGGCGCAGGGGTCTGCTCGCCGTCCTGCGCGTTCACGGCTGGCCCGTTGAGGAATACAAGCGCCAGCCCCAGCGCCAGCAGCGCCGCGCCCAGCGTTCCCAGAATTGCCTTCAGGCGTCCCATCTCCCGCCCCTTTCCAGCAGCCCCGTTCGGGGCCGCAGAGGAGAACCAACTTGTTCCCCGTGAGTGAACTCATCCATCCCGGCCGGCCCAACGCGCCCGTTTTTCATCAGGGTGGGCGCTGGAGCGTGACAGGCGTCACGCAGTTCGCCCGGCACGAGCGTAGCCCTATTGTCGCGCCTGCAATGTTTCCTGTAATCGCCCGGCGGGATGATTTCCCGCTCATCCCGAAGGATGAAATCCTGAAGATAGTTGAAAGTTAAGAGTTGAAAGTTGAAAGGGAGGACTGCGCCTAAGTTGCAGGGTTCGCTCACGAGCGAAACCTACGCCACCGCCTTCGCATTCTCTGGCGCCGTGGAGACGCCTGTGATTCCGGCCACCTTTTTCAACCCGCAACTTTCAACTTTCAACTCTTCCCTTCTCAACTCACCAGCCCGGTGCGGACGGCCAGCAGCGCCGCCTGCGTGCGGTCGCTGACGTGCAGCTTGTGCAGAATGTGCTGAACGTGCGTCTTGACCGTCGGCAGGCTCACCGAAAGCGCGTCGGCAATCGCGCTGTTATTGAGGCCATTCACCAGCAGGCGCAGCACGTCGCGCTCACGTTCGGAAAGCGGCTCGATGGGCATATCCAGCAGTGGTTCGGGCTGCGGTGCGCTGCTTTCCAGGGCGTGACTGAGCGCGGCTTCGAGCAGCGTGCGGTCAATCAGCGAATCGCCCACGGCGGCGGCGCGCACCACCCGCACAATCTGCGCCGGGTCAGTTTCCTTGGACAGATAGCCCGATGCGCCGCTGTTGATGGCGCGGGCCAGATAGCCGGGGTTGGCGTAGGTGGTGAGCATGATCACGCTCGTCTCTGGCGAGGCCTCTTTAATCTGAGGCAAGCACTGCAAGCCGTCGCCGTCTTTCATGCGAATGTCGAGCAGCATCACATCCGGCCGCAGGTCACGCGCCAGCTCAATTGCGCTAAAGCCGGACTCGGCCTCGCCCACCACCTCGATACCCTGACTGGTGAGGAGCGCACGCAGCCCCTGGCGCACAATGCCGTGATCATCCACCAGCGCCACGCGAACCATTCGTTCAACAGGAAGTTCCATCTCAAGCCTCGGCAATCTTCAACTCAGGCACGCCGCCGCCGGGTTCCCATGGCACCCAAAGCGAAACGACCGTGCCTTCCTGTGGCGCACTGCGAATTTCGTAATTTCCATTGAGCAACATCACCCGTTCCGACATGGTGGTGATGCCCAGCCCGCGCCCCTGCTCCTCGACATGCTTCAAGTCGAAGCCCACACCGTCATCCTGCACCTTGAGCGAGATACCGCTGCCGTTGGCCATGCTCAGGCTAACGTGGCGGGCCCCGGCGTGTTTGCGGGCATTATTGAGCGCCTCCTGCGCCACGCGGTAAAGCGTGACGCCGACCGTCTTCTCCGGCTCCGCAGGCAGCGGCTTGAGGTCAAGCGACAGTTCCCAGCCGGCAGCCTGTGCCGAGTGCTCGGCCAGGTCGCGGAGCGCCGCCTGCAAACCGAGGTCATCCAGCGCCGACGGGCGCAGCCCCTCGATGATGCGCCGCCCCTCGACAATGGCTTCGCTCAGGGCATCACAGCCGCGCTGGAAGCTGGACTCGTTCCCGGCCATCTCCGGCGGGCTGCTGGCGCGCCAGTTGGTAAGGTAGAAGCGCGCACCCACCAGCTGCTGGATCAGCCCATCGTGCAGGTCATAGGCGACGAGCTTGCGCTCCTCCTCCTGGGCCTCGATCAGCCGGTCAATCAGCATCCGGGCTTCGTCACGCTTGCGTTCCAGTTCGAGCGCCATCGCGCAGAAGGTGGCCGTCAATTCGCCAATCTCATCGGCCGAAACGCTGGCTGGCGCAGGCGGCGCTTTGCCGCCGCGCCCGAAGGCAGCGGTCATCCACGTCAGGCGGCGCACCGGCCCGGCGATGCCTTCGGCCACCAGCAGCGCGACGCCGGCCGCCAGCACCAGCGCCATCGCAAAGGCGACCGTCGCTTTCTGGTAGAAGTCGGTTACACCGGCGAAGACTACCGAACGCGGCGTTTGCCGGAACAGCACCCAGAAACGCGAGGGGTCGCTGGCGGACGGCACAATCGTGTTGTAGAAGATCACGTCTGATTCGGTATCAAACGAGCCTGCGCCGCCTTCCAGCAAGCCCTGCAGTTCGCTGGCATCCACCCCGTCCAGGCCAATCATCCCATCCGGATAGACGAGATAGTTGAGGTCCTGGTCGGTGAGCGCCCACGAGTGCTGCCCCGATGAAGGCAGGTTGCTCAGAATCCAGCGCGCCAGCGTGTCAATCAGCAGCACGCCGTTATTCACGCGCAGGGCGTAATGCACAAGCGGTTCGCCGCCGTCTTCCGGCGAGAAGGACGACACGGTGACCGCGCCAGGCGGGGCATTCAGCGCAACCTGCACGTAGGGTTCGCCGCTCAGATCGCCCAGCACGGTGGCGCTCGACACGCGCTGACCGTCCGACCGAACGTGGATGATCTCCTGCCCGGCGGTGTTCAGAAAGCGGAAAGCCCGGTACATCGGGCGCACCGACAGCAGCACCATGAAGTCCTGTTCGGCTTCATCGCGCCAGGTCTCACGCTCCGCCCCGTTTTCCGGCTGGCGGCGCAATGTATCGAGGCTGCGCATCCGGGACAGATAGAGGACATCTCCCTGCGCCTGCGCGAGCGAGCGCACCATATGTTCGGCCTGCAGGTTCACCGCCTGGGTCGCGGTTCTGACCGCCTGCTCAGACAGCACCCGGCCCGTGATGAAATAACCATACACGGCGGTCGCCAGCATCGGCACCAGAATAACCAGCAGAAAGGCAGCGAGCAGTTTGGCGCGCAGGCTGCGAAAGCGCAGGAAGTCCGGCCACATGGTGGTTTAGCGCGGCTCGCGCAACGCCTCCAGTGTCTCCTCGGCCTGTTCAGCGCGGCGGAAGCGCATGATCAGGCTGCCGATGTAGACGCCCAGCACGGTGAAAACGACGCCCAGGCCGAGCGCCAGGTAGGGTGCGGTATCAGGCATGATTTCAGTCTCCTGTCAGAGGGTTTCGGCGCGCAGGGCTTCCACGCGCTGATTGCGATTTTCAAGGCGGATGCGCCACCAGATCAGCACGGGCGTGATCAGCGCCGTCCAGATCAGGATGCTGATGCCGACCGTCATACCCATGTTGGCGGCCATCGCGAACGAGCCTTGCGCGTCGGCCGGGCTGGGGCCGATCACCGTCGGGTGAATGGTGTCGGGGCGCACACGGGTGATGAAGATG
>JAEURB010000114.1 GCA_016788435.1 Anaerolineae bacterium
CCAGCGACGGTGACGGCGTGCCGCGAAGGGGCAGCGTTTCCGGCTTGTTGGTGAGGATCAGCACTTGGTCGTCAATGTACACGGCCGCCGGTTCACTCTGGCCAGTGGGTGTAATGAGCGTGTAGCCCTCCTGCTCGTCTACTACCATTCTGTCGGCCGGCGCAATGCCCGCGAAGTACGCCTGGGCTTCGGCGCGGTCTGTGATGCTGACCACGATCATGAACGGGCCTTCGTCTTGCCTGTTCACGAGCATGTCAATCGACAGCGCACCGAACGAGGCCGAGTCGCCCAGCCACGAGCGCACGGCCGAATCAAACGTGTCGCCGCTGCCGGCCTGCCCCGCAAACGCGTCCAGCATCTCGCGGAACGTCGTGTCATCCATCGCGCCCGCAGGCAGTACGGCTTCCAGATGAGCGCGAATAGCGTCCAGTTCGTCAATGAAGGCATCGTCGGTGCGGAAAGCGGCATACAGCGCCGTATTCTGCGGATAGTAGGCGGCCAGCGCTTCGAGGTCGGGCGTGGATTGCGCCGCCGCAGGGAGGATAGCCCCGACCAGAAGCAGGGCGACAACGAGGAGGAACAGTCGTTTCATGACACTCATCCTTTATGCACCGTAACACCACCTTACTATACGCGAGATCGCGGGGGCGCGTTGCAACGGTTGCCCTGCGGCGGGTACACTGGCTGGGCTCGGTTGGCAGGAACTCCCGCCTCGTGACCGCCACACCGCCCACAATCAAACCGGCCACCCCCCGCTGGCGCGCCTTCGCCGCAGCCGGACTGGCGCTCGCCTCGGTAGCCGCCCTGTCGGTCAGCGCGGCGCTGTATGGCGGCCTGCGTTTTCAGGACTGGCCGGATTTCTTCCCGGCGGCCGGTACGGCGCTCATCCCCCTGCTGGCGGGCGTCGTGCTGCTCGGCCTTTCCGTCTGGTGGTCCCCCTGGCGGCTGCCGTTTCTCCGGCCCACCCGTGAAGCGCCTCACGGACGCTTGGCCCGGTGGCCGCTGGTCATCGGCGTGCTGCTCCTGGCGCTGGGCACAGTTTTCGGCGGGCGTTTAGTCGAAGCGCTGCCCACCATCAGCGCCCATCTTCAGTTCGTCCTGCTGCTGGCCGGAGTACTGGTCACGGGCTGGGCCTTGAGCGGCGCGCCGCGCCGCCTCCCCGCCCTCGCGCGGCGCGAAGTGGCGCTGGTCACTGGCCTTACTCTCGCGGCGCTGGCGCTGCGCGTGGCCGAAACAGCCGCCATCATCCCCGGGCTGGTGGACGAGCTGCATTTCATCCACGGCATGCGCGCGCTGTGGGACGACCCGGCCGCCCCGCTGCTGCGCCAGGTTTCGACTTTTCTGCCGGCCACCATCCTCTATCACTACGGGCAGGTCAATGCGGTGGCGCTCGTCGGCCACTCGCTGGAAGGGATGCGCCTCGCCAGCCAGATCTGCGGCGCGCTCACCATCCCTGCCGTGTATCTGCTGGCGCGTTCCCTGTTCGGCCGGCGCACGGCGCTGGCGGCCGCGCTGCTGCTGCTGGCCTT
>JAEURB010000133.1 GCA_016788435.1 Anaerolineae bacterium
GCCGCCCAGTTTGCGGATGTTCAGATGGGCATTGAGCGCCATCACGGGGTCGAACGTCCACGTAACGAGGCGCAGGCCCTGCTGCATTGCCAGGTCGCGCTGGGCCTGCTTGAGCCGGAAGCCGATGCCGCTGCCGCGATGGTCAGGCAGCACCACCATCCGCTTGCTCACCAGTTGCAGGTTGGCCATTGCCGGCCGGTCAGTCACCTCGCTGTCGGTGCCGATGAAGCCGATCAGCATCCCCACCGGCTGGCCGTCATCGAAAGCGGCCAGCACATGCCCGCCGTGGCTGGTCAGCGAGAACAACATTTGGGCGGGCACGACTGACTCGCCATCGTCGCCCCAGTATGTATGCTGCAATTCCACCATCGCCCGCAGTTCATCCAGCCTAACCAGCGGCCGGATTGTTATCTCTCCCATTCAGTTCCCCTAAACAATGCGCGGCCGGCGGCGAAATGAGTAACGCAGCAGGGCCCGCGTGTAACCGGGCCGCCGCATGTAAGTCAGCATTTTGTCTTCCATGCGCTGGGGCCGGATTTCGAATACCTGATAGATGCTGCCGATGCGGGCCGTTCGATTGGTCGCCAGAATATCGAGCCACTGTTCGGTAACCAGGTTGCGGCGCAGGGCCAGCCCGAACAGTCGCGAGAACCAGCGCATGGCGTACGGCGGCACGTGCACGACCGGCCGCGAAGCGCCTGACACGCGCATCACAGTTCGCACCAGGTCAGCCAGGCTAATGTATTCCGGGCCGCCCAGTTCGATGGTCGCATCTACCGTGTCCAGCCGATCCAGGCAGCCGATGATGGCCTGCACCAGGTCGCCGATGAAGAGCGGATGCAGCGCCACCTCGCCGCGCCCCGGCAGGAAAAAGACGAACGGATTGGCGCGGATTTGCAGCGCGAGATGATTGAAGAAGGCATCATCCTCGCCGAAGGTCAGCCCCGGCCGCAAAATCGTGTAGGCCAGGCCGCTGTTGCGTACGGCTTCTTCCACCTGCCCTTTGATGCGCAGCAGCGGATAGGCCGAAGCCGGTGTCGCGCCAAGCTGGCTGAGGGTGATGATGCGGCCTACGCGGGCGGCGCGGGCCGCTGTGATTACCGCGCGCGTTCCCGCCAGTTCGATGCGTTCGAGGTCACGCGAGCGCCCCCACCAGAAGGCGTTTTCCAGGTGGATGATGACGTGTGCGCCGGTGGTGGCGCGAAAGAGGGCTTCGTCGTCGAGGATATTGCCGATGACAACTTCAGGCGGTTCCGGCCACGGCAGCTTTTCCGCGCGCTCGGCATTCAGCAGCAAGCGCACCGGGCGGCCCTGGGCCAGCAGTTCGCCCACCAGATGCCGGCCCACGAAGCCGGTTGCTCCCGTAACCAGTATCATGGCGCGGCAGTTCCTCCGAAGGCGCGTAGTATAGCACAGCGGCTTTCGAGCAACGGGAACCGGCGCTCGGTGTTTTCGCGGGTAGGCTGCATGATGTACCATAGTGGCTGTTGACAATCGCAAATCGTCCCCCCGCCGCTCAGGGGATGTAAGGAAGGGATTCAGTGGAACGGACGCGCGTCGTCATTACCGGCATGGGCATCGTTTGCCCCACCGGCAACTCGGTGGATGAAGCCTGGCGCAACATCGCCGAAGGCAAGTCAGGCATTGATTACATCACGCGCTTTGATACCTCGGCGCTGGATAACAAAATTGGCGGTGAGGTCAAAAACTTCGACCCGGAAGAGATTTTGGGCCGCCGCGATGCGCGCCGCACCGACCGCGTGACCCAACTCGGTATGGCCGCCACCATCCAGGCAATGGAGCAAAGCAAGCTGCCGATCACCGACGAGAACCGCTACGACATTGGCGTCGTGGTTGGCTCGGGCATCGGCGGAATCGGCACCGTCTTCGAGGGCTTCAAGGCCTATCTGCAAAAAGGCCCGCATCTCGTCAGCCCGCTGCTGGTGCCGATGATGCTCCCCGACTCGCCGAGTGGCAAGATCTCGATGACCTACGGTATGCGCGGGCCGAACTTCGCCATTTCCACTGCCTGCGCCACTGGCAACGACAGCATCGGCCACGCCACCGCGCTGATCCGCAGTGGCCGCCTCAAAGCCGCCATCACCGGCAGCACCGAGGCCGGTCTGGTCGAGCTGGCCGTCGCGGGCTTCAACAACATGACGGCTATCTCGCGCCGCAACGATCCGCCGCAGGCCGCCTCGCGCCCGTTTGATGTGGACCGCGATGGCTTCGTAGTCGCTGAAGGCTCAGCTATCTTCGTCATCGAGGAACTGAACCACGCTCTCCAGCGCGGCGCGCCGATCATGGCTGAAATCCTCGGCTACGGCCAAACGTCCGACGCCTATCACGTCACCGCCCCGCTCGAAACTGGCGAAGGCGCGGCCAAGGCGATTGAACTGGCCCTCAAGGATGCCAGCCTCAAGCCCACTGATATTGATTACATCAACGCCCATGGCACCAGCACGCCGCTCAACGACGTGGCGGAGACACTCGCCATCAAGCGCGTGTTTGGCGAGCAGGCCTATAACGTACCGATCAGTTCGACCAAGTCCATGACCGGGCATCTCATGGGGGCAGGCTCTTCGGTCGAGGCCGTCTTCTCGATCAAGGCCATGCACGACAGCTGGGTTCCGCCGACTATCAATCTGGACAATCAGGACCCGCAGTGCGACCTGAACTACACGCCGCATGTGGGCGAAGAGCGCGTTCTGAACAAGGTCATGAGCAATTCCTTCGGGTTCGGCGGCCACAACGCCGTGCTGATCCTGGGGAAGTACCAGGAAAATGGCAGCCGCTAATCCAGCAGAATCCCCAACCGGCATCTACGCCCATGTCGCCGGATGGGGAATGGCAGTGCCCGACCGTGTGTTGTCCAACGATGACCTGTCCGCCATCGTGGATACCAGCGACGAGTGGATCGTCTCTCGCACCGGCATCCGTGAGCGCCGCATTGCCAGCGAACGGGAAAGTACCGCCACGCTCGGCCTGAAAGCCGCCCAGCGTGCGCTTGATGTTGCCGACGTGCTGCCGGTCGAGATTGACCTGATTATCTGCGCCACCTCCACCTCGGAGAACATTTTTCCGAGCACGGCGAGCGTCATTCAGGGCGGCCTCGGCGCGACGCAGGCGGGCGCGTTCGACCTTAGCGCGGCGTGCAGCGGCTTCGTCTACGCCCTCAACATGGCGACGCAGTCCATTCGCGCCGGCAGCATTCGCACCGCCGTCGTCATCGGCGCCGAAACCATGAGCCGCGTCGTCAACTGGCAGGACCGCGGGACGTGCATCCTGTTTGGCGATGGCGCGGGGGCGGTCGTCCTCAAGGCCAGCAGCGAACCGGGCGGCATCCTGTCGGCCATCCTGCGCTCCGACGGCACGGGCAGCGATCTGCTCGGCCTGCCCACCTTCGGCAGCATTGACGCCGGCGGCGCCGACCTATTGGAAAACGGCCACAGGCTCGGCAAGATGCACATGAACGGCGGCGAGGTCTTCAAATTCGCCATCCGCGTCATTTCGGAAAGCCTGCCACAGGCGGCCCAGGCAGCCGGCATTACGATGAATGACGTCAAGCTGATCGTCCCCCATCAGGCCAATGCGCGCATCCTGCAGTCGGCGGCGCGCGCCCTGAAGCTGGATGAAACGCGCTTCATGACCAATCTGGATCGCTATGGCAACACGTCAGCCGCATCCATTCCGATGGCGCTCTGTGATGCCATCGCCCAGGGTCGCGTGCAAGACGGGGACTACCTGGCCTTCGTCGGGTTCGGCGGCGGCCTGAGCTGGGCTTCAATGGTCATGCGCTGGGGCACCCCCGCCGCTGCGCTCGGTTCGGCCGGGCGTTTCAACTGGCAGCGCCGCCGCCTGAGCTACGCCACTGCCAGTGGCCGCACCTGGTTCGGGCGCGAGCTGCGCCGTCTGCGCCGGGCTATGGCGCGCATGCTGCCCGGCAGCCGGTTGAGCCGTCTCCAGCGCGAAATTGACGAAAACCTGCCTTAACTCCGCTTCCTGGCCCTCAGGGCGGAGGGTAAACTGCCCGCGCAGCAAGGTAGTTTCCCTCTCCCTGAGGGAGGGGACTAAGGGTGAGGGCCGTCACAAACTCAGCGCCGGCTGCGCTGCACCAGCGACAGGTAATACAGGAATTGCAGAATGGCCGTTACGGCCGCCGCGACGTATGTCAGCGCCGCCGCATTCAGCACCGAACGTGCACCCGCCCGATCCTCATCGCTGACGAGCAGCCCGGATTCATCCAGCAGCTTCATCGCCCGGCGGCTGGCGTCCAGTTCGACCGGTACGGTGACGAGCATGAAGATCACCGAGATGCCGAACACGATCACGCCCAGCCACGCCAGCCCAACCATATTGAACAGCAGTCCCATGACGATCAGCCCATATGACAGCATCGGGCTGAAGCGCACAGCCGGTACCAGAAACTGCCGCAGCCCCATCAATGCCGACCCCTGCTGCTGCTGTTGAACGTGGCCCAGTTCGTGCGCGGTGACAGCCATCGCAACAACCGAAGTGCCGCCGCCAACATCCTGGCTTAGGCCCACCGTGTTGCTGCGCGGGTCATAATGATCGCTCAGCTTTCCCGGCACGGCCCGCAGCGGCACCGATTGCAGGCTCGTGCGCGCGAAAATGGTGTTCGCCACCTGCCCGCCGGTCAGCCCGGCCCCGTTTCGCACCTGCCCCCATTTGCTGAACGTGCTCTTCATGTACAGTTGCACCGCGCCCGAAATGACGAGCGTGGGAATGAGCACCCATAGGAAGTATTGTGGGTCGAAGAACATCATGTCCCTTTCATGTCAACTCAGTGACCCAGGAAGAATATCCCCACCAGAACGTCACTTTGGGAATTGAAATACGCCATACCCCCGCGCCACTTACTTCCCACTTTCAGCTTTCAACTTCTCGTCCACTCACACCAACGGCGCGCCCAGCGCTTGCGTCAGGCCCTCGCGGGTGTTGAGCGCCCGTGGCAGCAGCATGTTGTCAAGCAGGCGGACCCTGCCAATCTGCACCGCCAGCGACAGCAGCACCGGGCCGCCGGTTGGCATCAGCACCCCGCGCAGAGACTCCGGGTAGTTGACAGCCACGTACTCGATAGCCACCAGCGGTTCGGCCCCCAGCACCGCCCGCACTGCCTCGCGCAGCACGCCGGGTTCCCGTTCGCCCGCTTCCCATGCATCAGAAGCGGTCCGCAAGGCGCGATAGAGCACCGCCGCCGCCCGCCGTTCCTTTGCCGAGAGAAACATGTTGCGCGAACTCATCGCCAGCCCGTCCGCCTCGCGCACCGTCGGGCAGACCACAACCTCCAGCGGGAAGTTCAGGTCAGCCGCCATCCGGCGCAGCACGACCACCTGCTGGGCGTCCTTCTGGCCGAAGTACGCGGCATCCGGCTGCGTGAGGTTAAACAGTTTGGCCACCACCGTCGCCACGCCGCGAAAATGGCCGGGCCGCTGCGCGCCTTCCAGCCCCTGCGACACCTCATCCACACTGACCGAAGTCTGGAAGCCGGAAGGGTACAGCTCGGCCGGCGCAGGCGCGAAAAGGAGGTCCACCCCCGCCACCTCCATCAGCGCCAAATCGCCATCGGGCGTGCGCGGGTAGGATTCGGCATCCTCACCCGGCCCGAACTGGGTGGGATTGACGAAGATCGTCGCCACCACCGCATCGTTTTCGGCGCGCGCGCAATCCAGCAGCGAGCGATGCCCCGCGTGCAGCGCCCCCATCGTGTAGACCGCCCCCACCCGCCCTTTCAGGCGGGCCCGCGCGCTGCGCAGGTCGCGGATATGTTCGACAATCTGCATGGCGCTATTCGCTCCGGGAGTCCAGTTCGGCGCGCAGCGCCGCCAGCACATCGTCCTTCATAGTGAAGCTCTGCTCTTCGGTCGGGAAGGCGCGGCTCTCTACCTCGGCCCGGTACTGCGTCAGCGCCGCCTGCGCCGCCTGGCCCAACTGCGCGTACTGCCGGGTGTGGCGCGGCACAAATCCCTCGAACAAACCGAGCAGGTCGTGGAAAACCTGCACCTGCCCGTCGCAGTCCGGCCCGGCCCCAATGCCTATCGTCGGAATCGTCACCCGTTCGGTCAGCAT
>JAEURB010000173.1 GCA_016788435.1 Anaerolineae bacterium
GTCTATGACAGCGGCAGCGGTTCGCAGTTGTTCGTCATCAATGACGCCAGCGGCACGTCGGTACTGGCCGCCGCCTGGTCACCAGCCGGTGACCGGATCGCGGTGGGCACGGCGGATGTAGGTGTGCTGCTGGTGGACGCCTTCAGCGGGGCACTCCTCGATAACCTGCCCGCAGCGGGCGCAGTAACGGGCGTCGCCTGGGATGCCACCAACGGCCAACTGGCGGCCTCAACCGATGCCGGCCCGATTGAGGTCTGGGCGCCGTAAGACACGCGCCAGCTTCCTCCAGAATCACGCGGGCGGGGAGATCAACTCCCCGCCCGCTGCTTTGCATCAACTTGTGTGCTTACGCCTGAATTGAAAGTGACTTGCGTTGGTTGAGGGAGGTTGAGGTTCGTTTTCGCGTGAGCCTAAAGGCGTCAGGCTATAGCTACGCCCGCTGAAGCAGGCTCAAAAGCCCCGTTATGAAGATAAAAAATAGCGTAGCTGCGGCTATCAACCAACACATTCTCAAAGGGTCGCAGCAAGCTGCGGGTCTACAGGCAGGGTCTTTCGGCCGTTCCCTATGCTATTTAACCTGAGTTTCGGATAACTTCCCTCGCCCAAAAGCCCTGCCTGCCGCTGCCCTGTTGCGGCATTCCGGTCTACCCGGCGTTCACCTGCCAACCACCTGTCTGATCTATGCTGGATCGGTACTGGTCTGCTGTGTGATCTGCAGGTTGTCCGGCATTCTGTCCGGCTGTCCGGCACGTTCTTCCCTCAAGTGCCTGTCCGGCATTTTAATCCTGTCCGGCCGTCCGGCATCGTAACAGGCTCACTAAGTGTTCCGCATTCTCCCCCGCGCCGAGGCGGAGAGGGGATTGGCGGGTGAGGTTTCGTTTTGAGAGGGGCCGGGGTTCGGCTTTAGCTGCGCTTGTAGACGATGAAGGTCGGCACAATTGAACCGCCGCCCGCCGTCACGTTGAGCAGCGTCGTCGAGGACAGCCGGGTCATGCAGCCGCTGGTGGTGCGCCCAAAGAAGATGAACGGATCGGCGTCCACCAGGCGCGGGCTGATGTTCAGGCTGCCATCAATCCAGGCCGGAAAGTCCTCGTAGTAGATGTTGACGCGCTCCTGCACAACGTAGGGCGTGGTGAGGGCCGAGCGCATCGTCTCCTGCCACAGGTCGCTGGTCGCTTCCCAGCCGATGACGACTCCTTTGCCGCCGTACTCGTCGTTGGGCTTGAGCACGAGTTGATTCTGCTGCTCGGCGATGAACGGCAGCAGGTCAACCTCGTGGCCGTGAAACTGCGTCTTGCGCTCCTGCACGCGCCGCGTCCACGGGATGTGCGCCTCGATAGCCGCACGTTCGCCTTCGTCATACAGGCCATGATTGTGCTCATCGCTCAACAGTACGAAGCTGGCCTTCTTGGCCATCAGCTTGGCGCTGAAGCTGTTCGAAATGCATACGCGCCTGTCGCGCACGGCCTGGACAATCGGGTTGTGATGAATACCCATCCGCCCGACCAGCTCGCTCACCAGCACACGCTTGTAAATCAGGTCAATGCGGAAATCGCCCGCCCACAAATGGTCGCCGCGATACTCAAGCGCACGCGGGTCGGCCAGCAGCGTCGGCGAGCCTTCGGCCTCGAACAGTTCCCGGCACAACTCATGCTCATTGAGCGTCGGCACATCGCCCCAGTCCACAATAGCGATCTGCGGCGTGCCACGTCCGCCCCAGGTGTGATAGGTTTCGAGCAGCGCCGTATACAGGCTGCGCACCGTCGAGAAGGCCCGCACCTGATAGTGCTTTTCGAAGCGCTTCATCGGCTCAAGCTGCAGGAAGGTTTCGGCGATGGCGTCGTCATAGGCCATGCCAGCCGGGGTTTCGGCGTTGTACTCAACGAACTGGAGGATGCCCCGCTCGGGGTCGTTGAACGAATCGAGCCGCGAAGTCGCCCAGGGCGTTTCCAGCCCAGGGTCAAGCGGATACAACTCTTCCTCATAGGCTTCGAGGTCAAGCTGGGCGCGGACGGCTGGATCGCGCACGGCCGCCCGGTGTGCCTTGCGAAACGCGCCCATCAGCGTTTCGGTTTCGCGGCGCAGATAGGCCCATTGCGCGGGTTCGAGAAAGTTGGGGCGCAGAACTGTGCACAGCGGCCGGTTGCCAAAATAGCAGCGGCGCTTGAGCAGTTCGTCACGCATCCGTTCGTTGGCTTCGTAGGCCAACGCCTCAGTCAGCAGTTCATGGTAGCGTTCAACGACTTCACGAGCCATTGCCCCGCCCTTTACACCGCGCCGGATTGCTTCGCCATTGCAAACCACTGGTAACGGTCGCCTGTCGCCGCATTCGACTTCGCCAGCCGGATGCACAGATCGGCCATATGCGTCACCATCCAGTCGAAATGCTCCTTGCCCAGCGAATTGACATCCATATCCGGCGCGGGGTTCATGAAGTCAATCGCGTAGGGCACACCATCGCGGATGGCGAATTCAGCCGTATTCATGTCATAGCCAAACGCCCTGCACAGCAGCAGGCTGTCGTGTACCAGGCGTGCAGCCAGTTCGGGCGAGAAATCGTGTTCGGTGTGGTACTTGCGGCGGCTGGGGTCATACTTCATCACATGCACCTCTTCCTGGCCGAGGCACATGCAGCGGGCGTAGTTATCCCACTCGATGAACTCCTGCACGATCATGGTGAGCATGCCGCATTGGTCATAGCGCCAGATCAGTTCGTCCTTTGAGCGCACGATATACACGTCACGCCAGCCGCCGCCATGCGCGTCTTTCAGCACGCAGGGCATCCCGACGTAGTCAATGAATGCGTCCCAGTTGAGCGGGAAGATGAGGTTACGCAGGCTTTCGTCGTGGACGATGCCTGGCACGTACTCTTTGTTGGGCAGCACCAGCGTTTTCGGCGAAACGATGCCCAATTGCGACACCAGTGATGCCCCGAAGAACTTGTCATCGGACGTCCACATGAAGGGGTCGTTGATGATTTTCGCGCCCTGCAGCGCCGCATTCTTGAGGTAGGTGCGATAGTACGGCACCTCATGCGAGATGCGATCCACAATCACGCGGTAGGGAACCGGCTCGTTCATGATATTGCCGCCGAGCTGAACGTACTCGGCGATCACGCCTTCATCGCGCCGGTTAAGCTCGGCGATGAAGGCGGGCGGCCACGACCACTCGCGGCCCACCAGAACGCCAACTTTGAGGGGTGCAGCCGTGCTGTCGGTCATCGCAAGCTCCTAAGGGAAGTTGAAAGTTGAAGGTTGAAAGTTGAAAGTTGAAAGCAGCCTATGCCACTTCAATGATTCGGTGAAACCCTAAATCTCACTACCTCAGGCACTATTCGGATTGACACCGGACTCAATTTGTTGCAGGGAAAAATCAGCTCCCACTTTCAACTTTCAACTCGCAACTTCTTTCCCTAATCATGCCCTGAGATGTACAAGGTAAGCATCTTTTCCCAGAACGGCCAGTCGTGCGCCCAGCCATCCCATTCGCGCAGGGCGTTGCCAATGCCTTTGGCCCACAGCGCACCGGTCAGGCGCTGCGCGCTTTCCATCAAGCGATCTTCGCGGCCGGCCGCCATGATGATGTCCAGCCGACGCAATTGCTCCAGGCGGGCCGGGTCGTGTTCGTTGGGAATATAGTCCACGGGATTATTGAAGTACACGTTCTGGTCGTAGTACTCGCCAACAAAGCGCCGGATGTCGTAGATGCCGCTGAAGGCGAGGATACGGCTGACCTTGTGCGGGTGGCGCAGGCCGAAGTTCATGGCATGGTAGCCACCGAAACTCGCGCCGAGCGTGATCAGGAACGGGTTGGAATTGCGCGCCTCGCTGAAGGGAAGCACTTCGTTCAGCAGATACTGGTCGTACTGCATATGGCGCTGGGCACGGCCGCTGGGGTGCGCCCAGCCGCAGTACCAGCTTTCGGCATCCACGCTGTCTACAGCGATGAACTGCAGCTCGCCGCGTTCGATGGGGCCGCGCATTAAATCGAACATGCCGCGATCCTGCCACTCGTAGTAGCGCCCCTGCGATGTAGGGAATACCAGCACGCGCGCCCCGGCATGACCGAAGATCAACAGTTCCATGCCGCGATTAAGGGCCGGGCTTGTCCACTGGTGATACTCGCGGTTCATCGCCCGCCCTTTCGTTTCAGCCGAAGCGCCTCGCCCACTGCCGCGCCGGCGTCAATCACACCTGCGCCCTGCCGTTTCTCGGCCACGCCGGGCAGGCGGCGCGCCGTAGCCTTCAGAATGTCGCGCACGGCACGCGGCGTCAGCGCCGGGTTGGCCTGCAGCATCTGCGCGACCACGCCCGAGACGATGGCGGCCGCCACAGAAGTCCCGTCCACGTACTGATACTGAGAGTCGATCACTTTGCCAGCCGCCAGCCGTTCGCGCACCGCCGCACGAGTCTCATCGCTGAGATCTGTGCGCGCCAGTTTCAGGTCACGACGGCTACTGCGCAGCACATCGGCCGCGTGGACATCGTCATGGGCGGCCAGCGCCAGCAGATCGGCGAGGCGGCGAGCGGCCCGCGCCTGTGGCGTGCCGGGTAGCAGCGGTGAGGCGATCCAGGCGGCTGGCGCGAGCACATCCGGCTTGCCGCCGCCCCAGTCGTGTTGAAACAGTGACCATCGGGCTGGGTCTGCCTGGTTGTGATCGTCCACGCCGCCGACAGTGATGGCTTCCGGGGCGCTGGCGGGCGGAGTCAGCCAGTGGCGGCCACCGTTGCCAGCCGCCGCCACGACCACAATCCCCCGCGCATCGAGTTCGCGCACGATGGCGTGAATGGGATGTTCCGGATCGGCTGATGGCCGGTCACCGCCGACCGATAGATTGACGACACGCACGCCGAAGCGATGGCCGTGATCGCGCACCCAGCGCAGCCCACGCAGGATGTCAGGCTCGCGCAGGCCGCCGCGCCGGTTGAGGACGGCGACCAGCGCCAGAGTGGCCTCACGAGCGACGCCAGCATAGCGCCCGGCCGAACGGCGGCCGCTGCCAGCCGCAATCGCCGCTGCCATCGTGCCGTGCCAGCTTGCCGGATGTGCGACGCGGAACTGGCGGCTTTCGATGAGGGTCGGCAGCGAAGCATTGACATGCACGCGAACGCGACGGCTGAAATCGGGATGTGGATAGAAACCGGAGTCAATGAAGGCGATGCACACCCCACGCCCCGTCCATTCGGGCGCGGCGCTGACGCGAAGCGGCGTGGGCAGGATGCCCGGCACTGCGTCACTGCGGGGGTAACTCGGCTGGAACACGGGCTTATGCCGCGCGGACGAAGGCCTCGAACAACCCGAGCATGGTAGGATCGCTGTGGATCAGCCCCTCGGGATGCCATTGCACGCCAATCGTGAAGCGGTGACCACGCCCTTCAATCGCCTCGATCACGCCGTCTGGGGCCATTGCGCTGACGACGAAGCCTTCGCCGGGGCGCTCGACCGCCTGGTGGTGGAAGCTGTTAACGTGGGCGGACGCGCCAAGGATGGAGGCCAGCCGGGTATCGGGCACGGTGGAAAGCTCATGCGCCACGTAGCTGCGCGGCTTTTCAGGGGCGTACTGGTGGCGAATCGCCCCCGGCACAAACGTCTTCACGTCTTGCAGCAGCGTGCCGCCAGCCGACACGTTGAGCGTTTGCACGCCACGGCACACGCCGAGGATCGGCATGTCGGCATCCAGCGCCCAGCGCGCGAGCAGGATTTCGGTTTGG
>JAEURB010000187.1 GCA_016788435.1 Anaerolineae bacterium
CTATGATAGGATGCAAGCAGGGCAAACGCATCAAAATCTGTGACCAGTTCATGATGGCTCTCAAGGCGTGTGTAGGGGCGAACCTGCGTGTTCGCCCGGTGGGCAGACACATAGGTCTGCCCCTACAACCGTGATTGTGAACCGTCGTGACCCAATGCGCAATTTTGATGCGATAGCCTTTCATCCTGTCACCGTTTGACTCGCGTTCACTTCCTTGCTATAGTAGGCGCGTCTCCACTCAGTTTGATTCAATCTCAACACGCTTTCCGTCCACATCCCGCGCTTACTGCTCATTCGCTGGCAGACCGGCGCATTTCCTGAGCTACCACAACCCACGCCTCCCAACCTTCTGTTCTGGACAACCCGATGGATATCGCACAACTCGAAAAACTCTCGCTGGACGACCTGCGGCAGCAAGCACGCGAGGCCAGCGTAAACGGCTTCAGCCGCATGAAACGGCAGGACTTGCTGCTCGCGCTGCTGCGCGACCACGCCGAAAAACAGGGCCTTCGCCTGCGCGGCGGCGTCCTGGAAGTCGTGGACGACGGCATCGGCTTTCTGCGCGCCGAGAAATATCTGCCCGGCCCCGATGACATCTACGTCAGCCAAACGCAGATCAAGCGCTTCGGCCTGCGCACCGGCGATATGGTGATCGGCCAGGTGCGCGCGCCCAAAGACTCGGAAAAGTACTACGGCCTTCTGCGCGTCGAGTCGGTCAACGGCCTCAACCCTGAACAGGCCAAGGTTCGCGCCAATTTCGAAGACCTGACGCCGATCTTCCCGCTCGAACGCTTCGACCTCGAAACCAATCCGCGCATCCTTTCCACCCGTCTGCTTAACCTCATCGCGCCTATCGGGCGTGGCCAGCGCGGCCTGATCGTCTCGCCCGCCAAGTCCGGCAAGACGACGGTGCTGAAGGAAATCGCCAACTCGATCAGCGAGAACTACCCGGATGTCCATCTGATGGTGGTGCTGATTGGCGAGCGCCCGGAAGAAGTGACGGACATGGACCGGTCGGTGGACGCCGAAGTCATCGCCTCCACCTTCGACGACCCGGTGACGCAGCACGTCCGCGTCGCCGAAATGGCCCTCAACCGCGCCAAGCGCCTGGTCGAGGTCAGCCGCCACGTCGTCATGCTGGTGGATAGCATCACCCGCCTCACCCGCGCTTACAACCTGGTCGTGCCGCCCAGCGGCCGCACGCTCACCGGCGGCCTCGACCCCGCGGCCATTCACCCGCCCAAGCGGCTGTTTGGCGCGGCGCGTAATGTCGAAGAAGGCGGTTCGCTCACCATCATCGCCACCTGCCTCGTCAACACCGGCAGCAAGATGGACGATGCCATCTACGAGGAGTTCAAGGGTACGGGTAACATGGAGCTGCACCTCAGCCGCAAGCTGCAGGAGCGCCGCGTCTTCCCGGCCTTCGACATCGAACAATCGTCCACCCGCCGCGAAGAACTGCTGCTCGGTCCCGATGTGCTGCCGCGCGTCTTCACCCTGCGCCGCATGTGGAACCACCTGGCCGAAGATGCCGACCTCGGGCCAACGGGCGCGACCGAACAACTGCTCAATCAGCTTCGCCAAACCGACAACAACGAGGAGTTCCTCAACATGCTGCCCGGCCCCGGCCAGGTGAGCAACGGCGCGCGCCTCTGGCGCGAGTAAAGCCCCGGCGGGCTTCCACCCCCGCAACTGAACTTCACACCCTGACCCCCCTGTCACCCCGAACCCCCTCTCCGAAATGCGAGAGGGGGAGAACGGCTTTTCAGGGATAGGTTTTCGCGATCAGGATGCCGTCTCGCGTCGGCCCGCTTTGCGTCCATCCCGTCTACCATATTTTCGCCCCAAACAAGCCCACCTGGTCTACGATGAAGGCTGCCGTACGGCCGGGCCGCCCGCCAAACCAGCCCATTGTGTGCTAGTTGTCTCTTATTCTGTCCTCTTGTTTCGGTGCTTCTTCCCTCAAGTGTCTGTCTCCTATTTTGATTCTGTCTCCTTGTCCGCTCTTTCACACGCTTACTAATAAGTCCGCATCCGCCCACGCCACCCTGCACTTTCCCGATTGCGTACACCCGTTCGCACGCCCCCCGCGTCGTTCCCCCTCTCCCACGCAAGCGGGTAGAGAGGAATTGCGCGCCGTCATGAGGACGAAGTTGTAGGCTGCGCTCGTGAGCGCACCGGCCTTCCACGTTCCTTGCCGGGCCGCGCTCCGCTTGTCTCCCCCTCTCGCTTTTCGGAGAGGGGGCCGGGGCTGTCAGGGGTAGGTATTTAATAGAAGTAGATGGAACACGTTCGAACCTGGCCCCGGTTACTTCCCATGCATGCATTGTCTTCCCCTCTCCCCGCGAACCGCTGTGTCTACGCGCGGTGCGTGGGAGAGGGGATCAAGGGGTGAGGGGTGGCAATCCGGCATCGCCTCTTGCCTGAACCATCAAATACCTACCCCTGTCAGGGGGGCCGGGGGGTGAGGTTTCTTTCGGGAGGGATGAGGGCCTCCGCCCGTTTTCCTTCCTTAATGCGCGTTGCTATAATGGGCGCTTCTTCTTGCGGCATGCGCGCACTGGCGTGCAGATGCGGGCGGCCTCAACTGTATGCTCACTGAACACGAACTCATCCCGGATAGCCTTGAAGGCGCGGCGCGGCGTGATGCCCAACTGCTGTTGGAGGCGCTTCAGCAAGCGTCTGGCGCCGATATCGCCGCCATTATCGAGAGCCGCGCCGATTTGCAGCCGCGTGCGCCGTTGGCTTGGGCGGGCCGCGAAGCGCCCAGTGCCGATCGCTGGCGGCGCGTCATCCGTTTACTGCGCGACGTGGCGGTTAGCCTCCCTCAGGACGATGAATCGATCACGCTGTTCGGCGCTGGCGCGCTGAAAGGCACCGGATTCCATAGCGGGCTGGCAATTCCTTATGTCAGCCTGGCAACGCGCCTCGGCATGATCGTTCTGCTGTCGCGCCGCGCCGAACCGCTGACGGCGGACAATCTGGCCGCGGCCGAATCCTCGCTGCTGACGTTGCGCGTGCTGTTAGAAAACGTCTATCTCAAGAATCGCATCAGCCAGAACATCAACACGGCGCGGTCAATCCTGGCGGTGGCCGAAACGGTCGCCGACAACCCTTCACCGCAGCGCGTGGTGGATATCCTGCAGAACACGCTGTTCACCGAGAACATCACCGCGGCCGCGATGCTGGTCTTTGGGCCAGACGAGGAAGCGGGCGACGGTGAGGAATATCTCGAACTGCGCGGGACGTGGAGCCGCCGCTACGGCAGTGGCATGGGCAACGGTCTCCGTATCTACGTGCGCGATTATCAGCCGCTGCTGGCAGAGCTGAAGGAAAAACGCATCGTAACGATTGAGGACGTGCGAAGCGCGGCAGGCGTCGCCTTCGACCCGTTCGTGCGCGGCCTGCTGCGTGCCGAGCAAGTGCGCTCGCTGGCGCTGCTGGCGCTCAATACCTCAAGCCGCAGCCTGGGCGTGATGGTCATCGCCACCCACCGCCGTTATGCCTTCAGCCCGCGCGAAATCCGCAACTACCGCGTCGTCGCCGAGTTTCTCGCCGTCAGCGCCATGGCCGATTTCCTGCGCCAGCAGCACGACATCGTTCAGCAAGGCCGCGCCGCACTGCTCGACGCCGTCACCGATGGCGTGTTCATGGTCGTGCCGCACGGGAAACATGCCCAGGTGCTGACGGTCAATCAGGTCTTCACGCGCCAGTTTGAAGTCGCCGAGAGCGCAGTGCAGGGTAAGCCGCTGGCCAGCCTGATCGAGCTGATGGCCGTGCCCGAGCCGGTGCGCCAGGACCTGCGCGAGATGTGGCTCAGCCCGCACGTGCAGGACCCCGGCGTCTACAGCGGCGAATTTCACCTGATTGACAGCACGGGCCGCCCGGTGGATATCACCTGGGTCACGGCGCCGGTCTATCGCGAGGGAGTCGTGCTCGGCCGCATCTACCTTCTGCACGATGTTTCGTCGGAACGCGCTGCCGCTCGCTTGCGGGCCGATTTCTTCAGCCGCGTCAGCCACGAGCTGCGTACTCCGCTCACGTCCATTCAGGGCTTCGCCGAGTTCATTCTCGAAGTTTCGGGCGATCAACTGCCCGACCTGGCCCGCGAATACACCGAGATCATCCTGCAAAGCGCCAAACACCTGAAGACGATCTTCACCGACATGATCGAGATTTCGCGGGCGGATACCGGCCAGATTGAACTGCGCAAGACGCGCGCCCACCTGCCAGACATCATCATTGATGCGGCGGCCCGGCTGGAGCTTCAATACAAGGCGCGCAAGCAGCGCTTCGTGCTCGATCTCGACGACGATCTGCCGGCCGTGCAGGTGGATGTCAGTCGCGTGATGCAGGTGCTCACCAACTTGCTCAGCAACTCCATCAAGTACTCGCCAGAAGGCAGCACGATCCGCGTGAAAACGGAGTTTCTGTCGCCCGGCACGCAGCTGCCACCCGGCGCTCCGCCCGATCTCGTCCTTCCAGCCGTCCTGGTTTCAGTGCTGGACGAGGGCCAGGGCCTGCAGCACAAGGATGCCGAGAGCGTGTTTGTGCCGTTCTTCCGCAGTGATGACGTCAAGAAGCGCAAGATCGAGGGTGTTGGGTTGGGGCTGGCGGTCACCCGCAGCCTCGTCGAAATTCATCGCGGCAAGATTTGGGCGGTGCCGGTTCCTCCCGCGGCCGGCGGCTGCTTCCTGTTCACCCTGCCGACAGTGCGCTCCTGACGACGCGCTGTTTACCTGTCACGGCGAGATTTGCGAAGCGGACAGCGCCAGCAGTTGAGCGTCGCTGCGATTTGGCGCTTGTACGGCGGCCATCGGCGGCAGTTCTATCTGTGCGCCATAGGTTGCGGCGGCGGTGAACAGCGCGGCGTTGTCCTCGCTCAACACTCCATCGGCCGGCCGCAGTCCAAAGCGTGCGGCGTTGGCTTGCTGGGCCGGCGTGAGCAGGTAATTACAGAAGGCTTTCACCGCATCGGCGCGGCTGGCGACGGCCGGATCCGTCACCGAGGGGTCATCCCATGCCGTACAAGGGAACGTGAATTGCACGGTGTAGGCAGGGTAGGCCAGTTGCACCGGCGTACTGCCGTTCACCAACTGGCCGCGCAGGTTGGTCAGCCACTCGCTTTCGGGAAGCAGGGCCAGCCCGCCAGCCGTTGGCCCACGCGCGGCCATCGCACCGGCGGCCGATGCACCGAGCGTAGTGGTATTCGGCACCGCCAGCAGCGTTGTTTCCAGCCAGGCGCGGGCTGCGGGTGAGCGCAGGCTGTCGCGCGTGATAACCGCGTTCTCTGTCAGCGCCGCCGCCCCCGACAGCAGCACAGCGAAGCCATCTATCGTGGCGGAAGGGCTGCGAAAGGCCAGGCGCACCGGCCCCGCTGCGACAGCCTCATTCACCGCCGGCCAGTCGAATGTCTCTTGCCCGTCGTTCGTGACATCCGCGACGATATCGCCGAAACCGCCCCACACCAGCGGCGTCTGCGCGACCGATTCGTGCAGCGTTTCAAACGGCAGGCCACGGCTGCGCGCGAAATCTACTGTAACGGCTGCCGCCGGAATCCAGCCAGCCGGATGATTCTCGCGCGTCCACGCCGCCGACTCGCCAAGCGCGATTTGCGCCTCGTCTTGCGGTTGCACCGCTACGCGAATGGCTTGCGTGCCGTTGATCGTCGGGTTCGAGGCATTGAAACTGGCCGCGGCATCGCGCAGCCAGGCACCGGCCAGCGGGCTGACGGTCACCGTGAATTCCAGCGGCGGCTGCGAACGCAGGAAGAAGCTGACGCCCACCACCGCAGCGGCGATGACGATGAAGAGGATGACGATGATCGTGCCGCGTCTCATTGGCCAACGCCCCAAAGGAAAGCGGATCGATCCCTAGTGTAGCCGCAATTCACGCGCACGTGAAAAAGCGTCGGGGCGCAGCGGCTTACTTGCTGGCCTGCTCGGTTTGGATCTACGCACTTCCCGCCAATCCGGTTCGGTGCGGTCGTTTCGCCTGACGGCTTTAGCCTCAGGCGTTATCCCGCTCAACGGCCCCATACCTCTCTCAGGATATGGGTAATGTCTGGGGAGCGCGCTGCAGAGTAACGTCTCCCTACACCAGCAGCACCACCTTGGTCGGGTCGGCAGGGTCAATCTTGACCGGCAGCACCGCCCCTTGCTGGAACTGGGAAATCTGGAACAGCGAGACGATCCGCCGCACATTGGTCTGGTAGGGCGGCTGGCCGTTGCCAGGATGCACCTCCAGCAAAATATCCGCCACCGGGTTGTTGTTGATATACGTACCCGTTTGCTGCACATTGAGGATGCGGCCCTGACCGGGAATGCCCGACTGGGCGATGCGTTGGGCATCTTTGCCGCCGCCGCTCATTTTGCGTACGAAGCGCAGCGTGAGGAAGATGATGATGACGGTGAACAAGCCGACGACCACCAGGGTGATAATCGTCGTCGTCATTGCGCCTTGCATGATTCCGCCCACATCAGGCATTAGATTTCTCCCTTCAGCAACCCACGACTGTCATTCAGCATAGTCATTTCTGAAAATTGCGCTGGCCGGATAAAGCCTGCATTCATAAACAAGCTGAAAAATCGGAAATCACTTCTCGTCACACCTTCCTGCCGGGCAATGGATTTCCGCGCCGGCCGATCTATAATCGTGGCTTGGATCAAAATGGAACGTGAGAGTGGCGCATGGCCAAAATCGGATTGTTTTATGGCAGCAACACGGGCAATACCGAGAATGTCGCTTTCCAGATGAAGGAGGAATTCGATAAGATCCTGCCCGGTGTGGTAGAGGTGCATAACATCGGCCGCTCCACTCCTGAGGACATCCTCAGGTACACCTACCTGATCTTCGGCATCCCCACCTGGAATACCGGTGAGCTGCAGGACGACTGGGATGCGTTCATGCCCAGGTTCGACAGCATGGACATGACGGGGAAGAAGGTCGCCTTGTTCGGGCTGGGCGACCAGAACGGCTATGGCTTCAACTTCCTCGATGCGGTGGGCATCCTGGCCGACAAGGTGATGGAACGCGGCGCGCAGGTCTGGGGGCTGTGGTCCAAGCAGTCGTATGAGTTCGAGGAATCGAAGGCGCGCGTCGAGGAATACCTGCTCGGCCTGGGCATTGACGAAGTCGGCCAAACCGAGATGACCCGCGAGCGTATCCGCACCTGGGCCAAGGACGTCAAGAAGGAATTCGCCCTCTAACCGTACGGTCAACGGCCGGTTTGTTTCGCTGCGCTCCTTCTCCGGTCGGGGGAGGAGCCGCTTTTGTCGCTATAGGTGATAATTCCTTCGTCCGTGCCATTTCCAATGCGCGTCTTGAGATTGAAAAGCCATCATGCCACCAGCCAACGCCGAAAGGCAGCGATTGATCGAAGCGCGTGAGACCGGGGTACCCTGGCGCAAATGGGGCCCGTATCTCAGCGAGCGCCAGTGGGGCACTGTGCGTGAGGACTATAGCGCCAACGGCGATGCCTGGAGCTATTTCTCGCACGATCAGGCCCGTTCGCGCGCCTACAAATGGGGCGAGGACGGAATCGCGGGGCTATCGGATGACCAGCAGCGCCTGTGCTGGGCGGTCGCGCTGTGGAACGGGAAAGATGCCATCCTCAAGGAACGCCTGTTTGGCCTGACCAATGCCGAAGGCAATCACGGTGAGGACGTGAAGGAGTACTACTTCTACCTCGACAGTGCGCCCACCCACAGCTACATGAAAATGCTCTACAAGTATCCGCAGGCGGCGTACCCCTATGAGCAGATCATCGGAGTCAACCGGGCGCGCGGCCGTGACGATTACGAATACGAGTTGCTCGACACGGGCATATTCGCCGAAGACCGCTACTACGATGTTTTTGTCGAGTTCGCCAAGACCGCGCCCGAAGACATCCTGATTCGCGTTCAGGTAGTCAATCGGGGGCCTGAAGCGCAAACGCTGCATGTGCTGCCGCACCTGTGGTTTCGCAACACGTGGTGGATGGAGCCCGACGCGGCGAGACCGCTACTGAAGGCGTTCCCCGCCCATCAGGGGGCCAGCGTGATACAGGCGCAGCACGAAACGCTGGGAACGATGATCCT
>JAEURB010000196.1 GCA_016788435.1 Anaerolineae bacterium
AAGGTGTCATTCCTGACGCTGGCCGCGCTGGCGCTGCTGGCAGTCGTGCCCTCGTTCATTCTTCCCGGGCGCAAACTTGAGGAGCTCGACCCGGAAAGCCCAAGTGGAAGCAGCGAACCGCCGGCGGCGGAGCCAGTTCCTGCCAGCGCGGCCTAGCCAAACCAATCATCAACGTGAAGCGAGGGAACTCACCATGACATCCAGCACCGCCGCCCGTGAATACGCTCGCGCTCATGCCAACCAGTTTCTGGCCGAACTGATTGAAACACTGCGCATCCCCAGCTTGAGCGCCGACCCGGCCCACGCGGACGATATTCGCCGCATGGCCGATTGGTACGAAGCCCATCTCAAGCACCTTGGCTTGCAGAAAGTGGCGGTCATGCCCACGGCCGGGCATCCGGTCGTGTATGGCGAATGGCTCGGCGCGGGGCCCGATAAGCCGACGGTGCTGGTTTACGGCCATTACGACGTGGTGCCGGCGCTGATGGAGGACGGCTGGGAAACCGACCCGTTCAAGCCGGTGCAGAAGGACGGCAAGATTTTCGCGCGCGGCGCGACCGACGACAAAGGCCAACTGCTCATCCACATCAAGGCGCTTGAGTCGTACCTCAAGACGGCGGGCGCGGCCCCGGTCAACGTCAAGATCCTGCTGGAAGGTGAGGAAGAAATTTCGTCACCGAACCTGCTGCCGTTCATCAAAGAACACATTGACCTGCTGCGCGCCGATGTGTGTGTCATCAGCGATACCTCGATGCGGGCGATAGACGAACCGGCGATTTTGCACAGCCTGCGCGGCATGACGTATGCCGAGATTGAGGTCTTTGGCCCGTCAGACGACCTGCACAGCGGCCTATGGGGCGGCGCGACGCACAACCCGGCGCTGGCGCTGGTCGAAATCCTGTCGAAGCTCTACAACCCGGACGGCACCATCGCCATTCCCGGTTTCTACGATGATGTCGTGCCGCTGACCCCCGAAGAACGGGAGATGATCGCCCGTACCAACCTGACCGACGAGCAGTTCAAGGAGGCAACCGGCGTACCGGCCATCTGGGGCGACCCGCACTACAACATCCGTGAGCGTATTTCGGCGCGGCCCACGCTCGACATCAACGGCTTGTGGAGCGGCTGGGCTGGCCCCGGCCCGAAGACGATCATCCCGGCGAAGGCGGGCTGCAAGATCAGCTCACGGCTGGTGGGCAATCAGGACCCGCACAAGATCTTCGATTTGCTCAGAGACTATGTCGAGTCGATCACGCCGGAAACGGTGCGCGTAGAGGTGCGGCTCCTGACGACCGGCCGCGCGGCGTTGTTCCCGTTCAACAGCCCGGCGATGAAGGCCGCTGCCCGCGCCTACGAAAAAGGCTGGGGCGCTTCGCCGGTCTTCACACGCGGCGGCGGCAGCATCCCGATTGTGGCCGAGATCGCCGCGCTGATGCATATCCCGGTGGTGCTGATGGGCTTCGGGCTGGATAGCGACGGCCTGCATTCGCCCAATGAACGCTTCAGTATCGAAATGTTCGAGCGGGGCATCCAGACGGCCATCGTCTACCTCGAAGAACTAGCTCAACTTCCGGCCTGATGAACCGCTTCCAGACCGGCCCACTCGTATAGCTTGAGGGATGATCATGAACATTACGCTGCAAACTGGTGAACTACTGCACACGCTCTCCGATTTCGCGGTGCTCGCCGTATTCTCCGATATTCCGCTGCCGTCCGATGTCGCCGAGTTGTTCGTGGCGGAGGACTTCACGGCGGCGGCTGGCCAAACGCTGCTGCTCTATCCGCGCGGCGTGGTGGCTGCCCGCCGCCTGCTGCTGGTGGGCATGGGGCCGTCGTCGTCGGTGACGGCCGACACCTTCCGGCGCGCCGGGGCGCTGGCCGTTCAGCAGGCCCGCTCGGTACAGGCATCATCGCTGACGGCGGGTTATGAAGGCAGCATCGCGGTTCCGTTTCGGGATTCGGCGCAAGCCTTCGCTGAAGGGCTGGAACAGGGCGGCTATCGCTTCCTGCGCTACCGCACCGGGCTGACCGCCGCACAGACTTTCGAGGTGACGGACGCGGTGCTGGTTACCCGCCCCGAGAACGCGGCGGCTGTGCAGGCGGGCATCTCTGACGGGCAGGCGATTTCGCGGGGAGTGAACTTCGCCCGCAATCTCGTCAATGAACCCGGTTCAGTGGTCACCCCGGCGCGGCTGGGCGAAGAAGCGCTGGCGCTCGGCACAAGGCTCGGCCTCATGGTCACCGTCCTCGACAAACCGGCGCTGATCGCGCAGGGCTTTGGCGGCATTCTGGCCGTCGGGCAAGGCTCGGCCAACGAACCGCGCTTCATCGTGATGGAATACG
>JAEURB010000276.1 GCA_016788435.1 Anaerolineae bacterium
ATACGGTGTAATCGTGCTCGGTACATACGGCGCGGGCGAGGCCGGGAAGCTGCCAGGCAGCACCATCTCGAACGGGACGACCGCCCCCGGCGCTAAATCGTCGAGTTGCAGCGCCGCCCCCCGGCCAAGAATGACCGGTGAACGCAGAACTTGCGCCCCGTCGTTGCGAATCGCGCCCCGTGCGGTCATCTGCCCGGCGATAGTCGGGTCGTAGCTGAGTGTGGCGCGGCCACCGAGTGGGGGAGCATCCACCGGCCCGGTCTGGTTGAATCCGGCCACGAAGCTCGAATCCACCGCGAAGTTCACGGCGGCGAACGACGCGGCCTGCTGAATATCCACACTGGCCTGCGCGCCGCGCACCAGCAGCGAGCCAGTCGGCGGTAGCGGAATCGGCCGCAGCACATCGCCAGCGCCCGCTTCGAGCGTGTATTGGGCGCGGCGCGGTGACAGCAGACCCACCAGCTCATCGGCGATAGCGGTCTCGTCATCCGCCCATGCTTCGACGGCGGCCATCTGATTGAGGATCGGTTCGGCCCCGCGCAGGTTAGAACCGATCAGCCAGGCAATCGCGCTGAAGCCGGCGATGGTCAGCGGGATCGTGACCCATGCCCACTCGCGCCGGTTGGTGCGGGTGAGAACGAAATAGTTAGCCGGGCCGGCCGCCAGCACGTAGGCCAGCATGAACAGCGCCAGCGGCAGAATATCCGGCAGCGGGTCAACGCCGGGGATGATCGAGATAGCCTGCTGCGCCTGCGGCCAGTTCTCGAAGCCGCGCGCCCAGCCGGGCGTCGGCCCGCGCGATGTTTCAAGCGTGAACCACAGGGCGGGCATACTGGCCCAGTCGCGCAGCGGGGCGGCGTTCGGGCTGGGCGCGAGGTAGTCCACCACGCCATTGCCCACGAAGCGCCGTGCGATCAGGGGCAGCCCGTCTTCGGTTTCAACCAGCACCTGCGCGTTTGCGGTCAGCGTGCCGGTGGCGATCAGCGCTTCGGCAGCGAGGGCTTCGGCGTCCGGCGCTACCAGCCACTCGGCGACCGGCACGAGGCCGGGTACGGTTTGCGCGCCGCTTGGAGCTAACGGCAGCAGGCCGGTCAATCCGGCGGCGGTTGGCTGCCAGGCCCCCCCGCCGCTGGCGATCAACTGCCCGCCCGCCCGCACCCAGCTCTCCAGCGCGCCGCGTTGGGCGGCCGTCAGCGCGGCGGTATCCACTTCGTCAAACAACATCAGATCAACCCCGGTCAGCGCGGCGGCCAGCGGCGGCAGTTCATCGAGCGTCCAGTTGGCTTGATAGGCGTTGAAGCCGCCGAGCGCCGCGCCCGACAGGTCGGCCGGGCCGGTGGGGGAGTCGCTGAAGACCACTGCGATGCGGTCGGCGGGGCGCACGGCGCGCACGGTATCGCTGGCGCTGGCCAGCACCGCGCCCGCCTCGTTGAGCAAATCCACCCGCATCTGGTCAGCGTAACTGCGCGCCGTCACGTACAGCCAGATCGTTTGCTGCGCGCCCTGCGGCAGCACGACCGGTGCGCTGAAGGTGTTGGTGATGGCCTCGCCCGATGTTTCGGGGCGCACCACCAGCCGCCCGGTCACATCCGGGCCGTTGTTGACGGCGCGCACGCGCACCGGTAGCCAATCCAGTTCGCGGAAATGGCCGTCATACCCGGCATCCACGCGCAATTCGATCAGGGCCTGCACCCCGCCCGCTGGTTCGCCGGATTGTGCAGTCACGCCGCCCGCCAGCAGCGTCAGCAGGCCAATCAGCAGCAGAGCGTGCCGGAACGGGCGCATGAACGGCCTCACGCCTCCATCTCGTGCGAGACGATGGGCAGCCGTGGGTCAAGGCCCCGCCAGTTGGCCTTCACCCAGGCGTAGGCTGGGTCGTCGGCGTTGGCCAGCGACTGCGCTGATCCGGCCAGAAAGTTCAGGTAGTAAGTGGTATAGCCGTGCGCGCTCACCACCGGATGATAGCCCTCCGGCACCAGCACGATATCGTGGTTTTGCGCCATGACCAGCTCGTCGAGCCGCCGGTCATCGGTGTAAACCCGCTGATAAGCATAACCCTCCGGCCTGTCCAGCTTGTAGAAATAGAACTCTTCGAGGTCCGCTTCCAGCAGCGCGCCATCCGGGCTTACCCGGTGGACGTCGTGTTTGTGCGGTGGATAGCTCGACCAGTTGCCGCCGGGCGTATACACCTCGACCGCGACGATGCGCTGGCACGGAAAGCCGGGCGGCAGAATGCCGTTAATCTGGCGCGAGGCATTCTCGCCGCCGCGCAGTTCGATGGCGCTGTCCCGTGGCGTCACCAGCCGGGCCGGGAACTCCGCTTCGGCCTTCACCCAGCACGACGCCACCTC
>JAEURB010000281.1 GCA_016788435.1 Anaerolineae bacterium
AGGCAAGCGCACAGTCAGCAGCATAGGACAGATTAGGGTGTTTAGGGTGAAAGTATGGTGGACTGGATGGACGCAAGTTCGTTTGTCACCATAAGCCCGCTGTTGAGCTCCTCTTTCCCCGGTGACTTTGCATCAGCCCTGCTTCGAATTAGCCGATTTCTTGCGGTGAGCTATGTGAGTAGTTAGACTCTCGACCGTACGGGCCTGATCCGGGGCCGAACAATCGTTTGGATCGTAAAGGAGAATTAGTGAAATGAAGCGCGTAGTACTCCTGACCGTTGTGTTCGCACTGTTGGTTGTATCTGGGGCTGCGCTGGCCCAGGACCCGACCCCGACCGTGACCCCGCTGCCGATTCCTGAAGTGGGCGGTGTCACTCAGGCCATTCTGGACCGCGGCAGCCTGATTTGCGGCGTCAACCAAACGCTGCCGGGCTTCGGCTTCCCGAATGACGCCGGCGAGTTCCAGGGCTTCGACGTGGACGTATGCCGCGCCGTGGCCGCCGCCATTCTGGGCGATGCCAGCGCCGTCACGTACCGGCCGCTCACTGCTTCCGAGCGCCAGCCCGCGCTGGTTTCCGGCGAAGTGGACATGATTTCGCGCAATACCACGATGACCCTCAGCCGCGACACGCTGTGGGGCGCAACCTTCGCGCCGACCACGTTCTATGACGGCCAGGGCGTGATGGTCATGGCCGATTCCGGCATCGCCACGCTCGAAGACATCGCGGGCGGCACCATCTGCACCAACGCCGGCACGACTACTGAGCAGAACATCACCGACGCGATGTCCAGCCGTGGTCTCGACTTCGAACTGCAGACGTTCCAGGACTTCAACGGCGTGATGGCCGCCTTCTACGAAGGCCGCTGCGACGCAGTGACGACCGACGTCAGCGGTTTGGTGTCGCAGAAGGCCAGCGCGCCCGATCCGGGTTCGCTGCTCATCCTCGACCTCGTCATCAGCAAGGAGCCGCTTGGCCCGATGACGCCGCAGGCCGATACGCAGTTCGCCGACATCGTGCGCTGGGTGGTTTACGGACTGATCCAGGCCGAGGAATCCGGCATCACCAGCGAGAACGTCGAGAGCTTCCTCACGAGCGAAGACCCCAGCATTCAGCGCCTGCTGGGCACGAATGGCAACACGCTCGGCTCGACGCTCAACCTGCCCAATGACTTCATGGTGCAGGTCATCAGCCAGGTGGGCAACTACGGCGAAATCTTCGACCGCAATCTCGGCCCGGACACAATCTTCGGGCTGGCGCGCGGCGTGAACGCGCTGTGGACAGAAGGCGGCCTGATGTACTCACCGCCGTTCCGCTAATCAACGGCCTGAACGCGCGCCAACCGGGCCGATGGCCCTGAAGCGCAAGTGCGGGCTGCTGGAGGGTGGCCGTTATGGCACCCTCCAGCCTGTTCCTGCACGGAGCTGCCCCGCTTTCGAATCGCTGTCAACCACGGCTGCGCCGCGTTCCTGCTCAAGGCTTTCCTGATGAGCCAATCCGCTCAAGCATCCCAGGGGACGTCGTTCGTGCAGCGAATCGGGCGTTTGCTGGCCGACCAACGTTTTCTCCGCATGTTTGGCCAGTTCGTTTTCTTCGTGATCATCCTGATTGTGCTGGTCCAGAACTGGACGAACATCTACAACGCGCTGGCCAGCCGTAATCTCACGCCCAACTTCGATTTCATGAACAACCGCGCCGGTTTCGAAATCGGCGGCGCGGCCGACTATTCGCCCGACATGCCGTACTGGTCGGCGTTCATGGTGGGGATGCGCAATACGCTGTCCATCATCGTGGCGGGCCTCGCGGGCGCGACGGTGCTGGGCATCCTGGCCGGTATTTTCCTGCTCAGTCACAACTGGCTCGTGCGCAATATCACGCGTGGCATCGTCGAGGTGCTGCGCAATACCCCGCTGCTGGTACAAATCTTCTTCGCGTTCTTTGTGGTCGTTCTGGCACTACCGCCGCTGCGTGAAAGTATCGGTATCCCGCCCGAAGCGGTGTGGGTCATACCCTTCCGCTGGCTGGCATATGTGGCGGCGCTGGTGATCGGCTGGTACGCGCTGCGCCGCACCAGCGGTTGGGCTCGTGTGGCGGGCTGGGTGGCCCTGATCACGGCCATCTTCACGCTGGAAGTGGCGCTCACGCGGCTGGCCGCCATCGCGCCGGGCACGACGCCGCTGCTGATCGCCGGAATCGCCGGGCTGGCGCTGGCCGTCCTCGGCGCGTATGGCCCGCGCCGCATTCCTGCGCTGGCCGGGTTCGGCCTCGGCCTGATGATCGGCGCAATACTGGCGGCCCTGCTGCGCGATATGCCCGCCGCCGGGATTCGGATTGAGACCAGCCCGATCATCTTCCTCAACAATCGCGGGCTGTATTACCCGTCGGTCTATCTCACCGGGCGCTTCGCCGTGTGGGCGGCATTCATCGGGCTGGGGGTGGGTCTGGCGGCACTGGTTTTTCACCAGCAGCGGCGGGCGCAGGAAACGAGCGGCCAGCCGCGCCACTACTGGCGCAACGCCCTGCTGCTGGCTGTGGGCCTGACGGGTGGCGGCTGGCTGTTGATCCTCGCGCAGCCTGCCGTTGAAACCGTGCCGGTGGTTGTGGATGGGACACTGACCCGCGTTCCGGCCGCGCAGGCATTCGCGGATGAGCAGATCACGCTTAACGAGGCGCTGCTGACGGCGCCCACGCCACTGGCCGCCCTCGCGCCGGTGCGCCAGGGGCTGCGCTTTGTGAACGGCCAGAGCCTGACGCCGGAATATGTCGCGCTGCTGCTGGCGCTGGTGTTCTATACTGCCGCTTTCATCGCCGAGATTGTGCGTGCGGGCATCCTCGCGGTTCCGTATGGCCAGTTGGAGGCCGGGCGCGCGCTGGGCCTGACGCAGGCGCAGATGCTGCGCATGATCATTTTGCCGCAGGCGCTGCGCGTCATCATTCCGCCGCTCACCAACCAATATCTGAACCTGGCGAAAAACTCGAGCCTGGCCATCGCCATTTCGTTCGCCGACGTGTACGCCGTCATGAACACCGTGGGCAACCAGAGCGGGCAAAGCGTGACCAGTATCGTGATCGTGATGATCACCTATCTCGTCATCAGCCTGATTATCTCGGCGGCGATGAACTGGGTGAACGCGCGCTTCCAGTTGGTGACGAGGTAATCCGGTGGATACCACGACCGATCCACGACCGTTCGGGGCGACCCGCGTACACGATGAAACGCAGCTTCGGCCACCGCCGGTACGCGCCAGCGGGGCGCTGGCCTGGATGCGCAAAAACCTGTTTGCGACGCCGTTCGACACCATCGTAACGGTCGTCACGGTGGGCATCCTGTTCTGGATGGTATCCGGCTTCCTCGCGTGGGGCATCAGCCAGGCGAACTGGCTGGTGGTGACGCGCAACTTCCGGCTGTTCATGGCCGGCACGTTCCCGATTGAGAGCATGTGGCGCGTTGAACTGACGGCCCTGCTATGCGCGCTGGGGGTTGGCTTCAGCATCTACGCTTACCTGCGCCTGCCACGCTGGGTGCCGTGGGTGCTGATTGCGCTGGCGGCCATGCTGGTGATTGTGCCTCCGCTGCTGTTCGCAATCACGCCGCCCGCGCCTTCGCTGCTGGCCGCTGGTGACGCTGCAATTGCGTCCGGCACGGTGACCGAGACGCCAAACCGGCAATTGGGTTTCACGGGCCGGGCGGGCGAAACGATTTCGCTGGAGATGTTCACGGCGCCCGATGACGGCGTGCTGGCCGGGGCAGCGGGTTTCAGCGACCGGGCCTCGGCGGCGCTAATCAACGGGTCGCGGGCCGTGCTGCGCGCCGAAGCGCGCCAGGTGGAACTGGAGAATCAGCTCGCGGGAGATTTTCTGACCGCCCGCCAGCGCACAGCGGCGGGTGACGAGCTGGGGGGGCTGGCCATTCCAGAGTCGCCGCTTGAAGCCTACGGAGTCAATCAACAGGCGGTACAGATTCGCCTGCTCAACCCGGACAGCGGAGAGGTGATCGCCGAGGGCAGCGTGGAGCTGGGCGGCGCACCGTTCACGGCCGTGCTGCCATATGACGGCTGGTACATCCTCGACAAGTCGGTGGATGGCGGCGCGGTGGGCCTGCTGCGCACGACCGGCATCGAACCGGTGATCGAGCGCGGCCTGACCAGCGGCCTCGTCTATACACGCGTGCTGGATGATTTCACCGTCGTCCAGCCCCGTCCGAAGGTGGACGGCAAGGAAATCCCCTACGTCTCGCTGACCGATAATCAGTGGCAGGGGCTGCGCTCGTTCACCCAATATCTGCACATCTTCGCCGCGCCCATGCTCGGCATGCTGGCGCGCGGCCTGCTGCCGCTGATGGCGGTGGGCGTGGTGGGCTGGGGACTGGGCTGGGGGCTGGGACGGATCGCGCCGCGCCCGGAGCGCGAAAGGAGCAATCCGCGCTGGGCCGCGCAGCGCGCGCTGTTCCCGGTGTGGGTCGTCGTGCTCGGCCTGTCGTCGCTGCTGCTGGTGGGATTGTCCGGCTTCGGCCCGGTGGCGGTGGGCAGCGTGCTGGCCCGCTTCGTGTGGGTGGGCTGGATGTACTTCACGGGCATGGCCTTCGACCGCGCCTGGGGCAAGCCGCTGTTCGGCCTGCTGATCATCATGGCGCTTTTCCAGTCTCTGGTCGAAGGGGGTGTATTGACCGGCCGTTTGGGCGGAGACCTGACGAGCCTGATTATCAACTTTATTTTCTGGTTGGCGATTGGCGGTTATGCGGCGCGCCGAGGCGCAGCGTCACGCGGGCTGCTGAGTACGCGGCGGCAGGTGTGGGCCATCCTCATTTGCGCGGGGCTGTGGCTGGCGCTGCTGCTTATTCCGCTGCTGACCGGCACTTCGGGCGAGCCGCTGCCGGCGATTGATACGCGGCGCTGGGGCGGCCTGCTGCTGACGGCCGTGATTACGGTGGTGGCGCTGGTGGCGTCGTTCCCGATTGGCATTCTGCTGGCGCTGGGCCGGCGCAGTTCGCTGCCGCTGGTGCGCGGCGTTTGTACCGCCTACATCGAGCTGGTGCGCGGCGTGCCGCTGATCACGGTGCTATTCATGGCCATGCTGCTGGTGCCGCTGCTCAACCCGGCGCTGGCCTCGGTCGAGAACGCTTTCCGGGCGATAGTCGGTTTCACGCTGTTCAGCGCCGCCTATCTGGCCGAGAACGTGCGCGGCGGGTTGCAGTCCGTGCCGCCTGAGCAGGAAGAAGCCGGGCGCGCGCTGGGCCTCAGCGGCTGGCAGATCATCATGCTGATCACGCTGCCGCAGGCGCTACGGGCGGTCATTCCGGCGCTGGTGGGGCAGTGTATTTCGCTGTTCAAGGATACGTCACTGGTGGCGCTGGTGGGCCTGACCGACCTGACTGGCATCTCGAAGGGCGTCATCTCGCAGGCTGAATATGTCGGCCTGCAAACCGAGGTGTACGTCTTCATTTCGGTGATCTATTTCATCTTCAGCTACGCCATGGCCTACGTGAGCCGCCGCATCGAGGCGAGTGGTTCGGGGAAGGCGCGCCGGTTGTAGGGCGAAACGCGAAGGAGAACGAGCGCAATGACGAGTGAAGCGGCAACCAGCGAACCGATCATCGTCTGCAAGGACGTGAGCAAGTGGTTCGGCGACTTTCAGGTGCTGCGCGACGTGAGCGTGACGGTGCAACCGAAGGAAGTCGTCGTCATTATCGGCCCATCCGGCAGCGGCAAGTCCACCTTCATCCGCTGCATCAACCGCCTGGAAGAGCATCAGGAAGGCGAGATCATCATTGATGACATCGTGATGGATCACAACGTGCGCAACATCACCGCCATCCGCCGCGAAATCGGCATGGTGTTCCAGTCCTTCAATCTGTTCCCGCACCTCACCGTCATTCAGAACATCATGCTGGCGCCGATGAACGTGCGCCGCTGGCCTCGCGAACGCGCCGAGGCCAAAGCCCGCGAACTGCTGACGCGCGTCGGCATCCCTGAACAGGCCGACAAGTATCCCGGCCAGCTATCCGGCGGCCAGCAGCAGCGCGTCGCAATCGCCCGCGCGCTGGCGATGGAGCCGAAGATCATGCTGTTCGACGAGCCGACCTCCGCGCTCGACCCGGAGATGATCAAGGAAGTGCTGGACGTGATGAAGGAGTTAGCGCGCAGCGGCATGACCATGCTGGTCGTCACGCACGAGATGGGCTTCGCCTCGGAAGTGGCCGACCGTGTGCTGTTCTTCGACCAGGGCCGGATCGTTGAGGAAGGCAAGCCGGACGTGATTTTCGAGAAACCGCAGCACCCGCGCACGCAGCTTTTTCTGTCGCAGATTCTGTGAAGATAGTTGAGAGTTGAAGGTTGAAAGTAAGGCCTTGTGTGAATCGAGTGGCAGGCGAATGAGATGTGATTGAGCGAAGAACTGTTTGTAGCCGCCCGAGGCTGAAGCCATCGGGCTAAGGCTGCGCCCCGTGAACGGGGCTTTTACAACGGGCTGAAACCTGGTGACTGACACAAGGGGCTAAATTACACTTGCTGGAGCCTGCTTCAGCAAGCACAGACTCAGCGTGAGCCTGATGGCGTCAAGCGAAAGCGGGCCTCAACGTATTCAACGGACGGACGCGGATTTCGCATCAGGCGATATGGTTGGCCGCCACGCTGCAGCGCATTAAAGATTGTAGAGTCCCAATCATGCGCGATCCGCAAAGCAGGAATTGCGCTATGCTGTGAATCACATCGGACACGAAGGCTGTTGAGCAGTGCGCGCCTGCCCGATGTTCAGCCAACTCTGACACAGTTCTATGACTCGCTCACTACGGGCGGCGTTGGCCGGTGTGCTATACTTATCTCTACGCATACCCCTTGCGTTCCACACAGTTGAGCTGGCTGGCGCTCTGAAAAAGACGCGGCGGCGGAGGTGTCAAACAACGTGGCAAACAAGATGGAGCGCTTCACTCAGCGGGCGCGGCGGGTGCTCAGCCTGGCGCAGGAAGAGGCGGAGCGGCTGCAGCATAACTACATCGGCACCGAGCATCTACTGCTCGGTTTGATTCGGGAAGAAGGCGGCGTCGCGGGCCGCGTGCTGCGCGAGCTTGGGCTCGAACAGAAGCGCGTCGAGGAACTCGTCGAGCGCATGACGCGCGCTTCCACGCGCAGCGGCACGACCGCCCCGGAGCTTTCGCCTGGCACCAAGCGCGTGCTGGAACTGGCGGTGGACGAAGCCCGGCGCATGGGCCATCACTACATCGGCACCGAGCATCTGCTGCTTGGGCTGGTACGCCTGCCCGAAGGCGTGGCGATTGACATCCTCAAGCGCCTCGGCGTCAGCCCGGAGGAAGTACGGCGGCAAACGCGCCGCGTCCTTCAGGAAAACCCGGTACAGAGCAAGGAAAACAACCCGCCGCCGGAACCCACGCAGCGGCCGCCGTCATCCAGCAAGGGCAAGAGCAAGGGTGAAGGCAAGACGCCGCTGGTCGATCAACTGGCGACAGACCTGACCGCGATGGCGCAGGAAGGCAAGCTGGACCCGGTGGTGGGCCGCGAGACGGAAATCGAGCGCGTGATTCAGGTGCTCAGCCGCCGCCGCAAGAATAATCCGGCCCTGATTGGCGAGCCGGGCGTGGGCAAGACGGCCATCGTCGAAGGCCTGGCCCAGCGCATCGTCAACGGCGAAACGCCCAAACCGCTGCTCAACAAGCGGGTGCTGCAATTGGACGTTGGATCGCTGGTGGCCGGCACAATGTATCGCGGCCAGTTCGAGGAGCGCCTCAAGCGCGTCATCGAGGAACTGAAAGCCAGCGACAGCATATTGTTCATTGACGAAGTGCATATGCTGGTTGGCGCAGGCTCGGCCGGCAGCAGCGTGGACGCCGCCAATATCCTCAAGCCGGCCCTGTCACGCGGGGAACTGCAGTGCATCGGCGCGACGACGCTGGACGAGTACCGCAAGCACATCGAGAGCGACGCCGCCCTCGAACGGCGCTTCCAGCAGATTCTGGTCGAAGAGCCGACGATTGAAGAGACGGTCGAAATCCTGCAGGGCATCAAGGTGCCGTATCAGGAGCACCACAACGTTGAGATCACGGACGAGGCGATCACCGCTGCGGCCAATTTGTCGGCCCGCTACGTGCCGGATCGCTTCCTGCCGGACAAGGCGATTGACCTGATTGACGAGGCGGCGGCCAGACTGAGGATGTACAAGTCGCCGGAAGCCGCGCAGGTGCGCCGCGCCGAGCAGGAACTGCGCCAGATCGAGGAAGATCTGCGTTTACTGGATGACGAGGGCGAAACCGGCGAGGAGCCGGAACGCCTGCGCCGCCAGCGCGACACCGTGTCGGAAACGCTGGCCTCGCTCAAGTCCAGTTGGAACGAGGAGACGCAGCAGCCGCGCCTTGGCTCGGAAGACATCGCCGAAGTGGTGGCAATGTGGACGGGCATCCCCACCATGCGCATCGCTGGTGAGGAAAGCGGCCGCCTGATGCAGATGGAAGGCGCGCTGCACAAGCGCATCATCGGCCAGGACGAGGCGATTGTCGCCATCAGCCGCGCCGTGCGCCGCGCCCGCGCCGGCATGAAAGACCCGCGCCGCCCGATTGGCTCGTTCATGTTCCTGGGGCCAACCGGCGTCGGCAAGACCGAACTGACCAAATCGCTGGCCGAGTTCCTGTTCGGCAGCGAGGACGCCCTCATTCAGCTCGACATGAGCGAGTTCATGGAGCGGCACTCAGTGGCGCGGCTGGTGGGCGCGCCCCCTGGCTATGTGGGCTACGAGGACGCCGGCCAGTTGACCGAGGCCATCCGCCGCCGCCCGTACAGCATCGTCGTCTTTGACGAAATCGAGAAGGCGCACCCCGAAACCTTCAACATGCTGCTCCAGATCATGGAAGAAGGCACGCTGACCGACGCGCGCGGCCGCCGGGTGGACTTCCGCAACTCGATCATCGTGATGACCAGCAACGTTGGCGCGGACACGATCAAGCGCGGCAATCAGTTGGGTTTCAACGTGCCGAAGGACGAGCATACCGACAATAAGGCCGCCTACGAGGACATGAAGAAGGCGGTGACGGAACAGCTTCGCCGCGCCTTCCGGCCGGAGTTCCTCAACCGTGTGGACGCAACGATCTTCTTCCGCGCGCTCAGCCGGGACGAGATCAAGTCCATCGTGGACCTCGAACTGAACAAGGTGCGCGCCCGCCTGATCGAGCACGCCATCACGCTCGATGTGATGGACGATGCGCGCGGCTGGCTGGCCGACAAGGGCTACGACCCCGAATTCGGCGCACGCCCGCTACGCCGCCTGATCCAGAACGAGATCGAGGATCGGCTGTCGGACGGCATCCTGTCGGGCGAATTCAGCCTGGCCAGCATCGTTCGCGTGACCGTGAAGGATGACGCGCTGACGCTGGAGACGGTGGAAGAAGAAGACGAAGGCGAGAAGCCCGCGCTGGAGAATGCGTAGGCGGCACTAACCATTTCCGTATCACCTCGCGAGGCAGCCAGGACACCTGACTGCCTCGTTTCATGAATAAGGCGCGCAGCATGAAGTGGCTTTGGCTGATTGGCAACCTGGTTTTGCTCGGCGCGGCGTTCAGCCATACCAGCGATGCCGGCGCGGTAGTGGGGCGCTATTCGGTGACGTATACGGCCGGGTTAGCCGTCTCGGCCGCGCTGGTGGGCTGCGCCACATTCCTCGGCTTCACCCGGCACGGACAGAGAGCGATGGGCCGTGCCGCCGGGCGTTTGGATGCGCTGGTGCAGCGGCACGGACTAAAGGCTGTTGCGGCGCTGGCCCTGCTGCTGCTGGCTGGCTTCACTCTGCTCTTCTCGCTGCCGGCCGATATTCAGTACGTCGAACTGCTGCTGCTGTTCAACGCGACCATGCTGATCGTATCGCTCGGTATGCGGCCTACATCAGTCGCAGCGCAAGCCGACGCCTCGATAAACCGCCTGCTCTGGCTGCTGTTGGCGGCGGTACTGGCCGTGTCGTTCTTCTCCGCTCATGCCGTGCCGCACGAACAGGGCCACGGCGATGAGGCGGCCTGGACGAACATGGCTGAAACCCTGCGCACCAGCGGGCAGGCGTACATCAAAATCAGCGGTCACAGCCCGGTCACTATCCCCCCGGGCGCAGGATGGTGGGTCGCCCCATACGCCGTGTGGCTGAACGTGTTTGGCGTTAGCCTGTCTTCGGGGCGTGTCTTCATCTGGCTGTTCTATCTCGCGGCCGTCGCGAGCATTGGCTGGGCTGGCGCGCGGCTGTACGACCGCACGACCGGCCTGATCGCGGCTATCCTCACCGCCGCCAGCCCCTTTGTGCTCACGTTCCGCATCATCCGGCCGGAAATCGGGCTGGCTGCTATCGGGGCACTGCTGCTGGTGCTGTACTTGGCCAGCCGGAAGCGGCCGCTGTGGGGCTTTGCAGCGGGCCTGCTCGCCACGCTCAGCCTTGAAATCCATGCGGCGGGGCTGGCGTATATCGTGGCGTTGATCCTGATGTTCGCCAGCGATGCGCTGGCCGCCCTGATTCAGCGGCGCAACCCGTTCGAGCGCCGCCAGTTCGCAGCGATTGCGGGGCTGGCATTGGGTACAGCCATCTATTGGGTGACGCATATCCTGATTCAAGCGGATCCAGCAGCATATTTCGCATTTCTGCGCTCCAGCCGGGACTTTCTGAGCGGGCTGCCAAGCGGCGACGTACTGGCCCGCACGGTGGCTTCCTATTGGGAACGCTCGCCGCTCGAACTGCTGCTGACCGGGCTTGCCGTGATTGCCCTGCTGGTGCGGCGCACACCCAGCGACCGGATCATTCTGCGCTTTTTCGCGTTCACGTTAGCCGCCTACCTGCTGCTCGTTCCCGAACCGTTCACCTACCTCATCATCCTCATGCCCTTCATGGCGCTTGGGTTAGCGAGCCTGCTGACATGGGGCACGACAGCTACGCCGGCCCAATCGCGCAACCGGTATGCGCTGGTTGCGGCGGCCACCCTGTGCGCGCCCTTCCTTGCCCTCTCGCTACCGGGCGTGTCGCCGAACCCGATGCCGGCAACGGAGATTACTCCGGTCATGCAGCGGGCGCGGGAATTATCCACCCCGGATGAAGTTGTGGCAGGCGACGGGTTCGCCTGGTGGGGCTTCACCGATTATCCTGAGTTCTACGCGTTCTGGGCCGAATGGGAAGCGACACGCGGCCTGAGCGATGTCGCTTCGGAGAACATGTGGGAAACGCTCCAGCCCGCCCTGATCTTCATGGTCTACTATCCCGGCTTCCCCGATATGCCGCCTGCCATGCGCACCTATCTGGATGAGCACGGCTTTGTGCTGGTGGACTCGTTCGAATGGGAGGGGCACCCCGCAGAGTTCTACCGGCGGCCAGACGGCGCAAGCTAAGCGTGGACGCGCGGTCAAGCGGCTATCGCATTAAGACGTGCCCGCGTGGTAGCATCTCAGCCTGCCGCCCGTTGAGTAAGCGTTCAGTTCGTCATCAGGGTTAGAGCCGGTTCTGCCATGGAAATGAAGTACCGCAATTCGACTTTTGCGATTGACCGCTCGCCAGAGGATGAGGCGCGCTTCGGCTTTTCGGTAGCGCGGTGCCGTTTGACGAGCCTGGACGACGCGGCGCAGGTTCACGAGTACTGCCGAACCAATGCCATTCAACTGCTGATTGCCCGCTGCTCGACCAGCCGCCTTGAGGTCGCGCAGCAGCTGGAGACGCACGGCTATCAGTTGATGGACACGCTGCTTTACTACGCGTTTGACCTGGTCAAGAAGGCCGTACCTAACGAAGCGGATAAGGTCACTTTCCGCTTTGCCACGCCAGGCGATGCGGGCTTCATCGAGGATGTCGCCCGCGCTTCCTTCGTGGGGTATTTTGGCCACTATCACGCGGACCAGCGGCTGAACCGCGAACAGGCGGATGAAGGCTACGTTTCGTGGGCGGTGAATTCGGTCGCTGGGTGTACGCCGCCAGACGGAGCGAATCCGGTGCTGGTAGCCGAGACCGATAGGGTGATCGCCGGCTTTGCGACCATGCGCGAGAACTCAGCGGATGAAGGTGAAGGCGTGCTTTTCGGCGTTTCGCCTGCCTGGCAAGGGTACGGAATTTACCGGTCTTTCATGCTTCACTTCATGGGCTGGTGCCAGCGCCGGGGCATGGCGCGCGCCGTAGTTTCAACGCAGATCACCAACCTGGCCGTGCAGAAAGTGTGGGTGCGCCTTGGCTTCGAGCCAAGCGAAAGCTACTACACATTTCACAAGTGGTTTGACTAAAAGAGTGTTTGAAAAGGCCCTCACCCTTCATCCCTCTCCCTCAGGGGAGGGAAAACGACAATTGAGCCAAAAAAAACGGCGCGCCCGGGTGGGCGCGCCTGTTTGGTTCACACGTGAGAACGGCTACGGTGTTTAGCCCTCTTCACCGCCACCCGCCTTCTTGGTTTCGGCGATGTAGCGCATCATGGCGGGCCAGTCCTCATCGGCGGCGAATTTCGCCTGGCGCGGCCACGTTTCGATGCTGCTTCCCACCACCGCTACGCCCGCGCCCTCCAGAATGGCGCGCAGTTCGTCAGGCGTCTTTTCCGAAACGGCGGCGAATGTACCCACCCCGGCGGCCTTGAGCGCATCGGCAATCTTCGGGCCGATGCCATCCAGCACGAGCAGGTCGTCGGTCTGGTCGGCCTTCAGGCCGCTGACATATCGCCGCATCCCCGACCAATCGCCGCGAGCCGCGAAACGCGCCTGCTGCGGCCAGGTATCCAGATTGCCGCCTGCGCGTCCGCCTTCCTTACGTAATGCTTCGGCGATGGCTTCCGGCTTCATTTCGCCGAGCGCTGCGAAAGTCGTCACGCCCGCCGCCTTCAACGCCTCGGCTGTTTTCGGGCCGATGCCATCAATCATCGTCAGGTCGTCGCCTGCTTCGGCTTCCACGCTGGCTTCGAGCGCCGGCGCGCGCAGGAGCGCGGCAGTCTGTACTCCTTCGGCAAGGGCCGGTGTCAGGGCGGTTTCGGCCCACTCATCCTGCGCCGAAGAGTCGCGCTCGGGCCGCACGCCCAGCCAGACGAAAATCAGGCCGATGAAGGCCAGAACCCCCGGCAGCAGCCAGGCATTCAACGGGGCGCGCTGAACGAGGAGATCGGCGCTCAAAAAGGCGGCAAGCGTGAGAAAGGCGACCGCGATGAGCGTACGCGCCTGACGATCCATAGGAGACACTCCCGGTTGCGAAAACTGAGGCTGATTATAGAACGGAGAAGAAGGGATTTCCAACGTGCTATACTCGGCCGCACCATCGTTGCGCACACACTGGAGACTCCATATGCGCGGTTCGCGCAGTCTGATGCTTGCCCTCATTGCCGCCCTTATTCTGCTGCTGACTGCGTGCGGAGGCTCTGCGCTTCCCACCCCAACGGTACTACCGGCTGATTCAGCGCTTCCGGCATACCAGATCGCCGTGCGCGGAGAGCCGGAACCGCACACGGTGGGCGACGCCAGCCTGGTCGTGATTGTGATGACGGGCAGCGGAACGCCGGCGACCGGACTGACGGTGTCGGCGCGCGGGGACATGACGCACGCTGGGATGGCCCCGGTGCTGGGGGAAGGCACGGAAGGAGACCCCGGCGTCTATACCATACCCTGGCAGTGGACAATGGCGGGCGACTGGATCGTGGATGTGACGGTACGGGCGGCAGATGGCACCGAAGTGACGCAGACGGTGAACGTGACGGTGGAGAGCTAGATGATGGGGCGGCTGGCCCGGATGGCAGTGACCCGTACGTACGCAGATGACCGGCCATGAGCGCCGCTTCGCCCGTCACCCGTTTTGACGCGCTGCGCCTGCCGGGCTTGCGCCGGGTCGCCCGGATGCCGCGCGGACGGCTGGTTTTCCAGCTTCCGATGCTGCTGTTCGCGCTGCTGCTGATGTACGACGGCTTCAGCGGGCCGCAGCGGGCCGGCCAGAATCTGGCGACGGTCGCGCCCTGGGTGCATTACCGGGGGCTGGTAGTGCTGGCGCTGCTGCTGGCGGGCAACCTGTTTTGTGCGGCCTGCCCGTTCGCGCTGCCGCGCACCGTCGCCCACCGGCTGAGCGTTCGCGGGCGGCGCTGGCCGCGTATCCTGCGTGGCAAATGGGTGGCGGCAGTCAGTTTGCTGGCGCTGTTCTTCGTCTACGAATGGCTTGACCTGTGGGCCAGCCCGCTGCTGACCGCCTGGCTGATCGCCGCCTACTTCGCCGCCGCCTTCGCGCTGGAAGCATTCTTCACCGAAAGCGCCTTCTGCAAATATGTGTGCCCGCTGGGGACGTTCAACTTCGTTTACTCGACGGCTTCACCGCTGCAAATCGGTGTGCGCCAGCCGGACGTGTGCCGGACGTGCGTTGGCAAGGACTGCATCAACGGCCGCTACGCTGCTCAGCCGGTCATCAGGGTGAGCGAGATCACAACCTCACCCCCCATCCCCGTCTTCGTGTACGGAGAGGGGGCGGCGAGCCCTGCGAGCGGGGGTGAGGTTGCAGCCACCATCAACGCCAAATCCTTCGACTCGGCACCCAGCACTCAGCACTCGGCACTCATCGTACCCGGCTGCGGCACACTGCTGTTTCCCCCCACCATCCAGTCCAATCTCGACTGCACGCTGTGCCTGGACTGCGCTCGCGCCTGCCCGCACGACAACGTCGGGCTATTCGCGCGCGCACCCGGCGCGGAACTGAAGAAGCCGAACGCCTGGCCCGCCCGCTGGGATGTTTCGCTGCTGGTGATTTGTCTGGCCTTTCTCGGTTTGCTCAACGCCTTTGGCATGACGCCGCCGGTGTATGACCTGCTGGAAGGGCTGGCCAATTCACTGGGGTTACCCGGCGCGGGACTGCCGCCTGCCGCCATTGACGCCATCGTGCTGGGACTGCTGTTCGTGGCCGTGGGGGTCGTGCTGCCGGCCGGGCTGAGCGTGGGCGCTGCGGCGTTAAGCCGGCGGCTGGGTGGGGTGAGCAAGCGCGACTCGCTACGCCATACGGTCGCTGCGTTTGCGCCGGCTTTCGTGCCGATTGGGCTGGGCTTCTGGATCGCCCACTACTCGTTCCACTTTCTGACCGGCCTGTTCACCATCGTGCCGGTGACGCAGCGTTTCCTGACCGATCATCAGATCGGATGGTTTGGCGCGCCTGATTGGTCGCTTGGTGGCCTGCCGCTCGGCGTGGTGGGGATGATTCAACTCAGCGCGCTGATCGCGGGTTATGGCGTGAGCATGTGGCTGGCGCTGCAAACGGCGCAGCGGCTGTACCGGCGCAATGCGATGCTCGGCTATCTGGCGTGGGCGCTGCTGCTGACGGGGCTGATGCTGGCCGGATGGTGGCTGATCCAGCAGCCGATGGAGATGCGCGGCAGCTTTTTGTTTGATTAGCCTCCGCTTTGCCGCTTCTGGGTGTAGCGGGCCTCACCGAGGATGAAATCCACCATACCGGCAATCGTCGGGTCGGGGGCGGCGGAGGGGGGCAGGCCGAACACGTCCGCGCCTTCGAGCGCGCCGTCACGCAGGCGGGCGCGCCCCACCTGACCATCCTCCAACGCCGCAAGGCGCAGCAGACGGCCATCCCATGCCGTTTCCGGCGCGGGATGCAGGCTGATGGTGCATAGTGCGTTGGAGTTTGGCGCGGCGGCGACTGCCACCTGCACCGCCTCCGAGAACGCGAACGGATGATCGGCGTCCACCAGCGCCATCTGCGTCAGGTTGACCATCTTCAGGCGCAATTCCGCATCGAGTACGCCGCTGACGTTGGCCGCGTGGTAGCCCATGCCGTCGAGCGCAAAGAGCGCCGAGCGCCCACTCGTCACCGCGCAGTGCCAAACCTCCGGCGAACAGCTTTCACCGAGGTCTACCAACAGCACCGGCGCGCCTTCGGCCCGCGCCCGCAGCTCGCGCAGGAAGGTGAAGAGGCGAGGCAGGCGGTCAAGGCCGCCGCGCAGCCGGTGGGTATAGAGCACCGTCAGCGCGGCGGGCGGCGTTAGCGGCCCTTCCACAGCGGCGGGCGCTTTTCGAGGAAGGCGGCCATGCCTTCGGCCTTGTCTTCGGTGGCGAAAGTCAGGTAAAAGCTGCGCTTCTCGTAGGCCAGCCCTTCGCTAAGCGCCAGTTCCTCGGCCTTGTTGATGGCATCCTTGGTCAGGCGGGCGGAGATGCGCGGCTGCCCGGCGATTCTGGCGGCCAATGCCACCGCTTCGGCCAGGTACGAGTCAAGCGGATAGACGCGGTTGACCAGCCCGAACTGCGCGGCTTCGGCGGCGGTCAGTTTGCGGTCGGCGAGCATGACCTCCATGGCCAGCGCCTTGCCCACCGCGCGGGTGAGCCGCTGCGTGCCGCCCGCGCCGGGCATGATGCCGATGCCGATTTCGGGCTGGCCGAACTTCGCCGTCTCGGACGCCACAATCAGGTCGCACATCATCGCCAGCTCGCAGCCGCCGCCCAACGCCCAGCCGCTGACCGCCGCGATGACGGGCTTCTGCAGGCGCGACAGCCGCGACCAGTCGGTGAAGTCGTCGTTAAGCATTTCGACGGCGTTTTGCCCGGCCATCTGGGCGATATCGGCCCCGGCGGCGAAGGCCTTGTCGCTGCCGGTCAGCACTAGGCAGCCGATCGCATCGCCGGCGTCGAAGGCTTCGAGCGCCTCAAACGCCTGGCGCAGCAGTTCGGCGTTGAGGGCGTTGAGGGCCTGCGGGCGGTTGAAGCGAACCAGCCCGACGCCGGGGGCCGGGTTCTCTACCAGAATCAGCGAGTCAGTCATTCAAGTTCTCCAGGATGCGGAAGGTGAAAGGGTTGAAAATACAAAGGAGGGACAAGGTGCGCTGCGCCCTGTCCCTCCTCACCGCGATCAGTTGAGGGGAGGCCCTACTCGGCGCCCCAGTCACTGTCGAGATACTCCGGCGAGTTAACCTTCTTCAGGCTCAGCCCGAGGCGACGGTTGGCGACGTCCATCTTGACGATACGCAGCGTCAGTTCGTCGCCTTCGTTGACGACTTCCTTGGGGTGCAGCACGCGCCGGTCAGACAATTCGGAGATATGGACGAGGCCCTCGATTTCGGGCAGGTCGTCAATCTCGGCGAACGCGCCGAACTTGGTGAGCTTGGTAATCTTCGCCTTGACAAGCTGCCCGGTGTTGTACTCGGTCGCCACGCGATCCCAGGGGTCCATCTCAAGCTGCTTCAGGCTCAGGCCGATGCGCTTGGCGACCGGGTCCACGCTGATGACGCGCACTTCCACCGTTTGGCCGACTTCGAGGAACTGGCGCGGGTGAGTGACGTGGTGCCACGACAGCTCGGTGAGATGGACGAGGCCTTCCGCGCCGCCGATATCCACGAACGCGCCGAAGTCTTCGAGGCTGACCACGCGCCCGGTGCGGAGCTCACCGACCGTGAGCTGATTGATGAGCGTTTCCTTGCGCTTTTCGCGGCTTTCGCGGGCGGCCTGCCGTTCGCTGAGGATCAGGCGGTTGCGGCTCTTGTCCACCTCCATCACCTTGACGACAATCGGCTCGTTGACCATCTTGCCCCAGCGCGACTCGGGAGTTTCGTTCTCATCCGCCCGGCGGCGCTCGGCGTTCATCTGGCTTTGCGGCACGAACCCGCGCAGGCGGCCGAACTTGACGATCAGCCCACCCTTGTTGTAACCGGCGATGCGGGTTTCGTAGACCTGCTGGCTGTCTTTGCAGGCGGCCGCTTTCTGCCAGTCGAGTTCTTCTTCGGCACGGTTGATCGAAACCAGCGCGCCGCCTTCTCTGGCATGCGGGTTGACGACGAACACCGTGATGACGGCGTCGGGCTTGAGTGCTTCCAGCGCCTTGCGGCCCATGCGCTCCAGTTCGGCGCTCTTGACGAAGCCTTCGCCGTGTTCGCCCAACTGCACGCGGATGGACATTGGCGTGGTTTCGAGGATCGTCGCTTCGATCAGGTCGCCCGTCTTGAGGCCGGTCGCGGAAACCTCGATGACCTCTTGTTCGGCCTTCACGCGGGCCAGTTCGGCCTTACCGGCTGCCAGCTCGCTTTCGACGGCTGCCAGTTCAGACTGGGCCTCGGCGAGCGCCACTTCGGTTTCGACGAGTTCGACCTCAGCCTCGACGAGAGCTTCCTCGACGACCGCCAGTTCAACGACCTCTTCGGCCAATTCGGCCTGGATGTCTTATTCGATGATTTCCGCCTCGACAACCACTTCTGCCAATTCGGCTTCGATGGCCTTTTCGACGATCTCCGCTTCTGCAAGCTCTTCAACCAAC
>JAEURB010000299.1 GCA_016788435.1 Anaerolineae bacterium
CCCTTGTGCCAAAGCTCGCCCCGGCTGCGGCTCCAGAACACGGTCTCGCCCAGCTCCAGCGTCTTTTCGAGCGACTCGCGGGAGACGTAGGCCAGCGTCAGCACCTGGTGCGTATCCGCATCCTGCACGATGGCAGGAATCAGCCCATCGCCGCCCCAGCGCAGCGCGTTCAGGTTCATGCCGGCTCCCATCCGCCGGGGCGCACCGGCACGCCGCGCTCGGCCAGATATCGTTTCAGGTCGGCCACGCGCAGCTCGTTGTAGTGGAAGAGGGTAGCGGCCAGCGCGGCATCTGCCTTGCCGTCCGTCAATGCGTCGTAGAAGTGCTCCGGCGCGCCTGCCCCGCCCGATGCGATGACCGGGATTGAGACTGCACTGCTGACGGCCGCCGTCAGTTCGAGGTTGTAGCCGTTCTTCGTGCCGTCACGGTCCATGCTGGTGAGCAGGATTTCGCCCGCGCCGCGCGCTTCGACTTCCTTCGCCCAGGCGATGGCGTCGAGGCCCGTCGGCACGCGGCCGCCGTTGATGCAAACTTCCCAGTTGCTGCCCGTCCACTTCGGGTCAATGGCGACGACGATGCACTGGCTACCGAAACCCCACGCGCCCTGATTGATCAGGTCTGGCGTGCGAACGGCCGCGCTGTTAATGGCGACTTTGTCGGCGCCGGCCAGCAGGGTCGCCCGGAAATCCTCGATGGTGCGAATGCCGCCGCCCACGCAGAAGGGGATGAAAAGCGTATCAGCTACCTGGCGCACCATCTCAAGCATGGTCGCGCGGCCCTCGTGGGACGCGGCGATATCGAGGAATACCAGCTCGTCGGCGCCCTCGCGGTCGTAGATGGCGGCCTGTTCGACCGGGTCTCCGGCGTCGCGCAGGTTAACGAAGTTGACGCCCTTGACGACGCGGCCATTCATCACATCGAGGCAGGGGATGATGCGTTTGGCGAGCATGGCTAGTCCCTCTGCGCGGCGGCCAGCGCGTCGCGCAGGCTCAACATTCCGGTGTAAAGGGCCATGCCAATGACCGCGCCACCGATGACACCGCTGGCGGCCAGAGCGCGGATTTCTTCAGCCGACTGCACGCCGCCCGACGCGATGACTGAAAGACTCGTCTCCTGCGCCAGCGCAATCGTCGCGTCCACCGCCGCGCCGGTCAGCAGGCCATCGCGTGAGACGTCGGTGTAGAGCGCATGGCGCACGCCGGCATCCGCCATGCGCTGGCCCAGGGCGACTGGCGTCTGTTCGGTGACCTCCGTCCAGCCCCGCGTCGCGATGTAGCCGTCGCGCGCATCCAGCGCCACGCAGATGGAGTCTGGCCCGAAGGCGGCGACGCACTCGGTCACCAGGGTGGGATTTTCAATAGCCGCCGTACCTAGCACGACGCGGGCTACACCGGCGTCGAGCGCCGCCGCGACCGCCTCGCGGGTGCGGATTCCGCCGCCCATCTGTACAAAGAGGCCGCACTCCGCGATGGCCCGGGCCGTTGAAAGCGGGCTGGCGGCCGCTTCCAGCGCGCCGTCGAGGTTGATGACATGCAACCACTCTGCGCCTTCATCTTTCCAGCGCCGGGCGGTGGCGACGGGGTCGGCACTGAAAATCGTCTGCCGGGCGGGGTCGCCTTCCTTGAGACGGACGACTTTACCCGCGCGGAGGTCAATAGCAGGGTAAATGATCACGGCGCGAACTCCATGAAGTTGGCGAGGATTTGCAGGCCGGTGCGCTGACTTTTCTCGGGATGGAATTGTACGCCAACTAGGTTGCCGTGTTGAACGGCCGCCGCGAAGGAAATGCCGTGCGTCGAAGTTAGCAGCAGGTCGGCGGCGTCACGCGGCGCGCAGTAGTAACTATGGATAAAGTAGGCGTAGCTACCCGCCGCGACGCCGTCGAGCAGCGAGGTTTCACGGGCCGCGCGGATCTGATTCCAGCCCATGTGTGGAACTTTCAGCCCCGGAGTTTCAGGGAAGCGGGTGACGCGCCCTGGCAGCAGACCGAGGCCCTCGTGCTGCCCCATCTCATCGCTGCTGTCGAACAGAAACTGCATGCCGAGGCAGATGCCGAGGATGGGAATCCCGGCCGCCGCCGCTTGCTGCAGCGGCTGGACAAGACCCTGCGCGTGAAGCTGGTCCATGCCCGCGCCGAACGCGCCGACGCCGGGCAGAATGATGCGGCTGGCGCCCGTCAGTTCTTGTGGCGCACGAGCGATGCGCAGGTCGCTGACGGCGAGGCTGGACAGCGCATGCACGACGCTGCGCAAGTTGCCGGCCCCATAGTCAATCACAGCGAGCATCGTGGCTCCTTCTAAACAAAAAATCCCCGCAGCGGAGCGGGGAGCGACTGGCGAACGAGCTGCATTACAGCCGAAAGCGATCTCACCCCGCAGGAATGCGATTGAAATGCTGATGCGGCTGATGCAGGGCGCGCTGCTGCATAGGTCGAGCCTGTGTAGGCGGAACGATGGGGCGGGAGTATAATGCCCCCTCTGGGAGCTGTCAAACGCGGCCAAGGCAGAAGCGACGGCCACATGATCACCATCCTCACCGATTTCGGCATGCTCGATCCCTACGTGGGGATCATGAAAGGCGTTATTCTGGGCATCAACCCGGCGACGCCAATCGTGGATCTAACTCATGCCGTCGGGCGGCAGGCGATCAAGCAGGGCGCATGGCTACTGGCCGGGGCGGTGAACTATTTTCCGCCGCAAACGGTGTTTCTGGGCGTCGTGGACCCCGGTGTAGGCAGTGCGCGGCGGGCGATAGCTGCCGAGGCAGGCGGATATTTTTTCGTTGGCCCCGATAATGGGCTGTTCACATATGCGCTTCAGTCGCTGGGTGGCGGCAGGGTGGTCGAGCTTAGCGAGCCTTCCTTCCGGCTGCCGCAGGTGAGCTATTCCTTCCACGGGCGGGATATTTTCGCGCCAGCCGCCGCCTATCTTTCACTAGGCACGCCGCTGGAGGCATTCGGCGAGGCAGTGGAGGACAGCGTCGGGCTTCCGCCGCCCATCCTCAACCGTGAGGGTAACGTGCTGCGCGGCGAAATCGTCCACCTTGACGGCTTCGGCAATATCGAATCGAGTATCGGCCGCGTGCGCTGGCAAAGTGCGGAGATGCTGGAGTTGCCGCCTGAGGGGCCGGATATGCCCGGGCCGGTCGTCTCTGCCCGGGGAGTGAGCGTGCGCCTGCCGAAAGCCACGCAGCAGCCTTTGCAAGGGCTGTGGCATTCATACGGCGAAGTGGGCGAGGGGGCGCTGTTCGCCCTGATCGGCAGTAGAGAAACTATCGAAATCGGCCGCAATCGTGCAAGCGCCGCCGCGTTGACCGGCGCGCAACTGGGCGACCCGGTCGAGCTCATTCTGGAGTGACCATGTATCAGCAATTTGCGATTGAGGGCGGCCACCCGTTGCGCGGCGAGATTCGCGCCAGTGGCAACAAGAATGCCGCGCTCAAAATGCTGCCCGCCTGCCTGCTGACGGAGGAGCCGGTCATCCTGCGCAACATGCCGGACATCGGCGATGTGCGGGTACTGATCCAGATCATGCGCGGGCTGGGGGCGCAGATTGACTGGCTTTCGCCCGGCGTGCTGCGTGTGCACTGCCGAACGATATCCGGCTCGAAGATTGCCCCCGTGCTGGCGAACAAGCTGCGTGCCAGCATTGTGCTGGCGGGGCCGATGCTTGGGCGCATGGGCGAGGTGGAACTGCCGCTGCCCGGCGGAGATGCGATTGGCGAACGGCGGCTGGATCAGCATGTGCTGGCCTTGCGCAAGCTGGGGGCGGTGATCGAGTACGAGGGCGCGGTATTCCGGATGCGTGCTTCAGCGTTGACGGGCGCGGATATTCTGCTCACCGAGGCGAGCGTCACTGCAACTGAGAACGCGCTGATGGGCGCCGTGCTGGCGAAAGGGACGACGATTCTGCGCAATGCGGCCAGCGAACCGCACGTGCAAGACCTGTGCGCGCTGCTCACGGGTATGGGCGCGAAGATTGAAGGCGCCGGCTCGAACCGGCTGGTTATTCACGGCGTACCCCGGCTGCATGGTACGGAAGCGCGGGTGGGCGCGGATTTCATGGAGGTGGGCAGCTTCATCGCTGCCGCGGTCGTGACTGGCGGCGAAATCCTGATTCGCGACGCCGACCCGCAGCATCTCGACATGGTGGCGCTGGTGTTCGAGAAACTTGGCGCGCGGTTCGAGGCGCGGGGTGACGACGTTTTTGTGCCCGCCCACCAGCCTCTGAGCATCATTCCTGACCTCGGCGGGCGCATCCCGATCATCAAGGCCCAGCCCTGGCCCGCATTCCCGCCCGACCTGATGAGTATTGGCCTGATCATCGCCACTCAAAGCGCCGGTTCAGTGATGTTCCATGACTGGATGTATGAGAGCCGCTTCTTCTTCACCGACAAGCTAATGCGGATGGGTGCGCGGATCACGCTGTGCGACCCGCATCGGGTGCTGGTGCAGGGCCCGACCGCTCTCCTCGGGTCGTCGAATATCTCTAGTCCGGACATTCGGGCGGGAATGGCGCTGCTGCTCGCCGCACTGGCCGCCAAAGGTGAAACGCGCATCGCCAATATTCAGCAGATTGACAAGGGCTACGAGCGCGTAGAGGAGAAACTCACCGCGCTGGGGGCGAATATCGCGCGCATTCAGGTGGGCGAGATGCCGTTCAGCGAGACGGCGGCTGACCCGGCACGGTGAAGCGCGGCGTCTCTCCGCGCCCGCTTTCGCCCGGCTGCTGGCTAGGGTATTTTGACGGCTGGCGTTGACGTTGCCTTGGCCGGCTCCGGTTCGGTGGGAGTGGCTCCGTTGGCCGGGGCGGCCGTGGCCGGCGGGGTGAGCGCCGGAACTGTCGAAGTGCTGCGGATTCCCGTCGTGGCGCTGGCTGGCGGCAGGGATGGAGATGACCCCGTATCAAACTCCAGCAGCAGCGCCTGATAGCGGTCACGATACATCTGCGCGCGCTGGCGTTCGAGATTCCACAGTCGGTGTAAGCTGTCTTGCAGCGGCGGGAAGAAGGCCTCAATCTCGGCAATGCGCTTGACGAAGCGCTCGAACTCGCGGTCGTGCAAGCGCCAAACCTCGTCGTTGGAGAGCGTGAATTGCTTCCAGCGCTTCTGGTCATCGGCGCGCCAGTCGTTCCACTCCTGGCGGAAGCGATCTTCGCTCAGGCGCTGGCCTTCTGCCACTTCGTTGATGCGCCGCTCCAAACGGTCACCAATGCGTTCGAAATCATCAATGATCTTCTTCATGTCGCGGTAAGCTTCCGACCACGACTCAAAGCGTTCGGCGTAACGCTTCATGCTCTCGTCGTTGCTGGCTGCCGTCTTGATGACATCGTCTACTTGCTGGTCGCGCTGCTGAAGCTGGAGCGTTTGCTGGTCAATGAACTGCTGAATCTGTTCGCGGCGGTCACGGTCACCTGCCGTCCCGTCCTGGATCTTGCGTTCGTTGCGCATCGAGAGGTCTTCGAGCAGCGTGATCTTGGGCTTGACGGTTTC
>JAEURB010000357.1 GCA_016788435.1 Anaerolineae bacterium
GGCGAACCCCAGCATCGCGCCCGTCACTGCAATATCAATGTGGCCGGCGCGCTGCGATTCGGGCACGACATCCTCAATCACCACAAAGACCATCGCCCCGGCAGCGAACGCCAGCGCGTAGGGAAGCAGGGGCTGCATGACGATCACCAGCGCCGCGCCGAGCACACCCGCGACCGGTTCGACTGCCGCTGTAGCCTGCCCCCAGAAGAAGGCAGAGCGGCGTGTCAGCCCTTCGCGGCGCAGCGGCACCGCCACGGCGATGCCTTCCGGGAAATTCTGCAAGCCGATGCCGATAGCCAGCGCAATCGCCCCGGCGTAGGTCGCGCCAGGCACGCCCATCCCCGCCGCGCCAAAGGCCACACCTACCGCCAACCCCTCGGGGATGTTGTGCAGTGTAATCGCCAGCGCCAGCAGCAGCGTGCGCGACCAGCGCGTCGGCACGCCCTCTGCTTCTTCGGTCGGTAACCCCCGGTGCAGGTGCGGCAGGATGACGTCCACCAGCCGAATCGAGAACCCGCCCACGAGAAAGCCCGTCACGGCAGGCAGCCAGGGTGTCATCCCCTGGATTTCGGCGCTTTCGATGGACGGCGCGAGCAAGGAGAAGAAGCTGGCCGCCAGCATCACGCCGCCCGCGAAACCGAGCAGGCCATCCATCACCTTCTGGTTGTACGTTCGGATGAAGAAGACGGACGCTGCGCCGACGGCGGTGACGCCATAGGTGAACATGGTGGCGATGAACGCCAGCATGACCGGGGAGGCTTGTTCGATCTCGGGAGGCATAGACCATGCTACCTGTCGTCATTACAATTGTCATGACGATTTAAGCATGGCTAAACTTGAATTGCAATCCCGTCTAAGTCCACTGGTTCGCTCGAATGCATACTACTTCTCACCCGTCCCACTCAAACTTGCGGCACCTGCAGTGCTCGCGTGGGATAAGAGGTTGCCGGGCCACATCGCGGTACGCCCGCCTCTTTCAACTCTTGCCTCGTAACCCGTACCTTCCCCATCAATACTCCCGTTCGCGGCTGACGCGGTTGAGCAGCGGCTCGTGTTCCAGGTAGCGCCGCAGGTTGGCGGCGAACAGATTGGCGCACTGCTGGTTGTAATCCACGCGGTTGCCCGACGCATGCGGCGAAATGATCAGGTTCGGCAGGTTCCACAGCGGGCTGGTGGCCGGCAGCGGCTCCTCCTCGAATACGTCGAGCGCCGCGCCAGCGATGCGCCCGGCCGCCAGCGCCGAAATCAGCGCCGCTTCATCCACTACCGCGCCGCGCGCCACGTTGATCAGCACGGCTGTTCGCTTCATGGCTGCCAGCACTTCCTCGTCAATCAGGTGGCGCGTCAGGCGGGTGAGCGGACAAGCCAGCACGACGAAGTCGCACTCCTTCACCAGGGATACGGCCGCCTGCATCGGATAGATTCGATCCGGCAGATCGCCCGCCGGATCGCCTGTTCCCGGCTCGCTGTACTTGTCCGGCTGTTCGGGGTGCATCACGTCGCGTTTGGCGGCCAGCACCTTCATGCCCGAGCCTGTGGCCAGCCGGGCGACCTCGCGGCCGACCGCGCCGTAACCGATGATGCCCACCGTTTGGCCGCGCAGGGGGGCCGGGTTGTAAACGGCCTCCAGATCGGCCGGCCATTCAATGCGCTCTTTGGCCTCGATCATGGTGGGAAGCCGGTAGTTGAAGGCCAGCATCATCATCAGGCAGTATTCCGCCATCGGCACAGCGTGTATGCCGCTGGCGTTCGTCACCTCGATATCCTGCGCCTTGATGACCGGTGCTTTGAGCGCCTCTTCCACCCCCGCCATATGCAGTTGAATCCAGCGCAGCCGCGGGGCTTGTTCCGGCGTGGGGAAGGTGCGGAGCGTGTACAGCACTTCGGCATCCAGCCAGGCACGTTCGGGCACGGCCGGATGATGGCGCTCAACTTGCAGGCGCGGTGAAATCGCCCGCAGTTCCTGCAGGATGGCATCGCTGAAATCCGCCGCCACGATGACGGAGATGGGCGCAGCACTCTGGGACATGGCTGAGGTACTCCACTGGGTACGGCCGTGATTGCCCAATGGTACGTCCCGCTGGCGCCGCCGGCAACCGGGCCGTTCGTAGCGTATGGCGGGGTGGCGTGTTAGATTGAAAGTAGCCAGTGCTGAGTACTGAGTGCTGAGTACTGAGTTTTGTGAACCCCTTTGGCCTGCTTCGGTATGAAGCGCGAGAACCTGGTCTTTGACTCGGCACTCAGCACTCCGTACTCAGCACTTCTTTTTCGGGAGGAACTCATGGGCTTGATGGATGGCAAGGTTGCGCTGATCTTCGGAATCGCCAACAAGAACTCGATTGCATGGGGCATTGCCCAGCGCTTCCACGAGGAAGGCGCGACTGTGCTGATCTCGTATGCGGGTGAAATACTGGAGAAGCGCGTGGTGCCGCTGGCCGCCGAAATCGGCAGTGACTTCGTGATGCAGGCGGACGTGACGAAAGATGAAGACCTCGACGCCGTGTTCGACGCGGTGAAGGAGAAGTACGGACACCTTGACGTACTCGTACACTGCGTCGCTTTCGCCAAACGCGAAGACCTGGGCGGCCGCTTCATTGACATCTCGCGTGATGGCCTGGCGATGGCGGTGGACATCAGCGCCTACAGCCTGATCGCCATGGCCAAGCGCGCCGAACCGCTGATGGGCGATGGCGGCAGCATTATGTCGCTCACCTACTACGCAGCCGAGAAGGTGATGCCCAAGTATCACGCCATGGCCGTCGCCAAGGCCGCGCTCGAAACCATCAGCCGCTATCTGGCGGCCGACCTCGGGCCGAAGGGTATCCGCGTGAACGCCATCAGCGCCGGGCCAATCAAGACTCTGGCAGCGGCTGGCGTGCCCGGCTTCCGGTTGATGCTCAAGTTCTCGGAGAAGACCTCGCCCCTGCGCGCGCTCGTGTCGCAGGAGGAAGTGGGAGATACGGCCGTCTTCCTCGCCAGCGACCTCAGCCGTAAGGTGACTGGCGAAACCATTCACATTGACGCCGGCTACCACATCCTCGGCATGACCGTCACCGACGAGGAAATCGGGCTGGCCAACGACTAGCACTTCGAACTGGACGGCATAGGGTAGGGGCAAGACCTGTCGGTAGGTCAGTAGAACAAGGTGGAGGAAGGCAAATGAGGGTTCATCAGGCACACTCCAAGTCACCAAACCAGTGTGAGCCGACAGTTGAACCCTCAAAGCCAAGTATGTCCCGAGTGTGGTGCTGAAGGCAAGAATGGACACATCGGCGTGCACGGCCGCCAGCAGGAGCGCTACCGGTGCAGAGTCTGAAAACGGACGTTCAGCCAAACGACAGGAACGGCGTCGTACCAGTTAAAGAAACCGGCGTTGTTCGTCATCCGGGGTTCATCCTTTCTTTGTGTCCTTTGTGTCTTTGTGATTGATTGGTTGCGTTTGCCCTGAGGGGGTGAAAAGCGAGGCCGGAT
>JAEURB010000368.1 GCA_016788435.1 Anaerolineae bacterium
ACGTTCCTGCCGCGCGAGGGGACCGTGTTCATCAGCGTCAACCCGTTTGACCGGGGTGCGGTGACCAAGATCGCCCGCGACCTGGCCAGCATGGGGTTCACGCTGATTGCCACCGAAGGCACGGCGGGCTATCTGGCCAGCATCGGCCTGCCGGTGACGGTGGCAGCGCGCCCCAGCGAACCAGCGCCAAACGTGGTTGACCTGATTCGCGGCGGCGAAATCGCGCTGATCATCAATACTCCGCGCGGCGGCCCGGCCCGGCGTGATGGCCTGGCTCTGCGCGGCGCGGCGGCATCGTATGGCGTGCCGATTGTGACGACGATGAGCGCGGCGGCGGCGGCGGTGCAGGGCATTCGTGCCTTGCTCAAAAAGCCGCTGAAGGTGCGCAGCTTGCAGGCGCATTACGCTGCGCAGCGATAGAACAAAGCGAAAAGACTTATCGCCGAGACGCCGAGAGGAAAAGAGAGACGCAGGGCCGGGCCTCTGTGTCCTCTTTGGCTTCACCGCGTCCCGGCGATGAATCTTTATCGTTTCTGATCTGGAGACTCGGCGGGGTTAGCCCTAGAATGCGCGCATTCGGCTTCGCGCTGCATGCGGGCCAGCAAGACGGGGGAGACGCATGACCAACAAGACGCCGATCACAGTGGCGTATGGCGATGGTATTGGGCCGGAGATCATGACGGCCTCGCTGCGCGTGCTGGAAGCGGCTGGCGCGCAGCTTGAGCTCGACGTTATCGAGGTGGGCGAGCAGGTCTATCGCAGCGGGGTGACGTCTGGAATCCGGCCCGAAGCCTGGGCATCGCTGCGCCGCACCCGCGTGTTCTACAAGGCGCCGATCACTACGCCGCTCGGCGGGGGATACAAGAGCCTCAACGTGACCACGCGCAAGATGCTTGGCCTGTACAGCAACGTGCGCCCGTGCGTGTCGTATTCGCCCTACGTTCGAACCAAGCACCCGGCCATGGATGTCGTCATTGTTCGCGAGAACGAGGAAGACCTGTACGCGGGTATCGAATACCGCCACAGCGACGAGGTCTACAAGTCCATCAAGCTGATCACGCGACCGGGCAGCGAGCGCATCATCCGCTACGCCTTCGAGTTCGCGCGCCAGAACGGGCGGCGCAAGGTGACGTGCTTCACCAAAGACAACATCATGAAGCTGTCGGACGGCGTTTTCCATAAGGTCTTCGAGGAAGTCGCGGTTGAGTACCCGGAAATCGAATCCGAGCACATGATCGTGGACATCGGCGCGGCGCGGCTGGCGGATACACCGGAAATGTTCGATGTGATCGTCGTGCAGAATCTCTATGGCGATATTCTCTCGGATATCGCGGCGCAGTTGGCCGGATCGGTGGGCATGGCCGGTTCATCCAATATCGGCCTGGGCGCGGCCATGTTCGAGGCCATTCACGGCAGTGCGCCGATGATCGCCGGTAAAGATGTTGCCAATCCCAGCGGCCTGCTGATGGCCGGCGTGCTGATGCTCGTCCATATCGGCCAATCAGACGTGGCCGAACGCCTGCACAACGCCTGGCTGAAGACGCTGGAAGACGGCATCCACACGGCCGACATCTACGATCCGTCGCATAGTCATGAGCTGGTTGGCACGCAGGAGTTCGCCGAGGCCGTGATCGAACGGTTGGGGAGCAAGCCGCGTCACCTGAAACCGGCGCACTATGGCCAGCCGAAACCGATTGAAACGCGCATGACGCCGGTGACGCCCTCGAAACGCGAACGAGTAGGTGTGGACGTCTATATTCAGTACGCTGGCAAAGACCCGGTGATATTGGGACAACTCCTCGAAGCGAAGGTGGCTGGTGACGGGCTGGCACTGGATATGGTGGGCAATCGCGGCCTGAAAGTTTATCCGCAGGGTGTGACCGAAGCCTACCTTAGTGACCACTGGCGCTGCCGTTTCCTGGCGGCGCCAGGCGAACAGGCCGATCAGCGGCAGGTACTGCGGTTGATGGAGCGTGTGGTGAAAGCCGGCCTGCAAGTCGTATCGAGCGAGGGACTGTTCCTGTTCGACGGCCAGCCGGGCTACTCGCTCGAACAGGGGCAGTGAGAGAAGAAGTCGAAGGTTGCGAGTTGAAGGTTGAAAGTGGCGGGGCGGACGATGCGTTCGCCCCGTTTTGTTTGGTATGGCAAGGCGCGGCTTTGCCGCAGCATGACCTAACCTGAGTTTCGGAGGGCGTTTCTCACTCCTCGAGCTGGGGTAGGCGCTCGAACGAAACCTCAGCCCCCGACTCCCCTGACAGGGGCAGGTTTTTCATGCGGGGTAGAGTTTCTGCCTTCATGCAACCTCACCCCCGGCCCCTCTCCGCACGCGGAGAGGGGAGAAAGATCGCGCTGTGATTGCTTCGTCGCCGGAACGAAGAGGGTGTAAGGGTGAGATTACGGTTCAAACACAAAATATCTACCCCTGCCAGCCCCGGCCCCTCTCCATAGCAACCTCACCCCCGGCCCCTCTCCGCACGCGGAGAGGAGAGAAGAATCGCGCTGTGAGCGCCCATCGCCGGAATGGGAAGAGGGAGGAAAGCGCCAGGCTATTAGTGAACCTGTGAAAGAGTGGACAAGTGGACAGAATCAAAATCGTGGACAGATGCTGAGAGAAGAATGTAGTGGACAGTGGACAGAATAGTACGCAACAGACGCATTTCACAGCAGGTCAATATCGATCCAGCATAGCTCAGACAGACGGGTGGCAGGTGAACGCCGGGTAGACCGGAGTGACGCAAAACGGCAACGGCATGCGGGGGTAACCGGTGATGGAGGGGTGCTGCGAGAGAGTTGCTGGCCACAGGATGCGATCCGAGGCTCAGGTTAACCTAGACTACGGTTGCTGCTGGCTGGTTCGGTCGTACTCGGCGGACAGACGGTTGGCGAGGATTTGCTCGTCCTCATCATAGCTGTCGCGGCGGCGCTGGAGGGCGAGCTCGAGGCTGGCGACCTGTTCGGGGGTCAGGCCGTCCACCACCGAGGCCAGCGAGTTGGTTTCGCGCTTGGCTTTGGTGTCCCGATTGGCGTAGTCCTGCCGCTGCGGGGCTTCGCGCTTGCGGCCCGTATCCACGCTGCCGCCCACACCCCAAATAATGCCAGTCGAGAGAAAGGCAGCAGCACCGAGAATCAGATACACGAAATTGTCGGGAGTGGGCGTACTGGTCAGAATCCAGGCGACCGATCCCCAGACCATCATCGTCGCCAGTAACAACACAATCATCCGGCCCACGAGTCACCCTCCGGAGTTACCCTGTTAGATATAGTACGCACCCGTGCGCCTCAGGTTGCAGGTTGATGCGGATTCTGCCCGTTAGCCATGTGTTCGCCCGGCACGTAATTGGCGAAAATCGAGCCGCCGATGAACTCACGCAGGAGAGAGGTATCCGGTATCAGCATACGCTGGGCCTCGCTCATGGGCTGCACCCAGTAGAGGAAGGAAAGGAGGCGCTTGGCCTCGATGTGTGCCTGCGTGCCGTATTCGATTTGCAGCAGAAGCGGTTCGACCAGCGGGCGCAGCGCCGCCAGCTCGTAAATCAGCGTTGAGTTGAAGATGACATCGGCATTTTCCTGATACGGGAAGATGTAGCGATGCTCGCCACGCCGCACGCTCGGCCAGCGTTCGATAGTGGTACGCGCGTCGTGGCCGCGCTGAACGGCATCGCGGGCCATGCGGCGTAGAATCCGCACGTCGGTAGTCGGAATACGGTTCGAGCTGTCGAGGTTAAGCTGGGTGAGCGCCGATACGTAGACGCGGAAAATCTGATCGCGCGGAATACCAGACACCAGGTTGGGGTTCAGGCCATGAATACCCTCGATGATCAGCACCTGATTGGCCGCCAGTTGCACGGTTCGGCCCGGCCCACGCTTGCCGCTTTTGAAGTCGAATTGCGGAAGCTGCACGCGCTCTCCGGCGACCAACTGGCGCATGTGTTCGTTAAGCAGCGGCCGGTCAATCGCGTCCAACGACTCGAAGTCGAAGTGGCCCTCCTCATCGAGCGGTGTGCGTTCGCGGTCTACGAAGTAGTTGTCGAGTTCGAGCGCGAACGGCCGCAGGCCGAGTGAGAGCAGATAGACGGACAGGCGGCGCGAGAATGTGGTCTTGCCGGATGACGACGGCCCGGCCACGGTCACCAGCCGCAGCCCGCGTGACTGGTTGGCCTCATAAATGTCGCGCGCAATAGCCGAAATGTGCGCCTCGTGGTTGGCTTCGGAAACGAGTACCAGCTCCTGCGCGCGGTTTCCGCGCACCAGCTGATTGAGCCGCCCGATGTCGCTCACTTCCAGGCGGCGAAGCAGTTCCTCGGCGTCTTCGAACACGGCGATGATCTTCGAGGCGCTGTCGGACAATTCGGGGAGTGAATCGAGCGCGCTGCGAACCGGGTGCTGCAGCACAAAGCCGTCGCGCATCGGCTGAAGACGAAAGAGCGTGCAGTCACCAGTGGACGTGAGCATATAGCCATAGAAGTAGTCTGACCAGCCGCGCAGGGTGTAGAGCGTCAGCGTGTCGCGCTTGCGCTGCTCGAGCAGGCGAACCTTGTCCTCGGCATGGCGGGCGTAGAACAAGGTGACCGCCTGGTCTATCGGAACGATTGCCTTGCGGATCGGCTCATCGGCGGCCGCGATGGCCCGCATATGCGCTTCCAGTTGCGTGATTTCCGCCTCGGTGAAGGCGGGCCGCCCGGTGACGAAGCAGAACATACCGCCTTCGGGCAGGGCGTAGCTGATGTTGATGCACGCATTCGGGAAGAGTTCGTTGGCGGCGGTGAGCAGCAGCAGAGTCAGTGTGCGCCGGTAGATGCGGCGTCCATCACTCGAATTCATCAGCACCGGAGCCAGCGAACAGTCACGCCGCACCGGGTAGCTCAGTTCACGCAGGCGGCCCTCGACGATTCCGCCAATCAGCGGCCCCTTATACTCGTCCGGCGCCAGATCGCGGTGGGCGCGCAGAAAATCGCCCAGCGGCTTCTGCGCTGGCCCTTCCAGCACGACGCCGTCAGGCAAGGTCACGCGCACCTGGTCGCGCGGGGCAGAACGAACTATCGAGGGGGTGGTGGGATGAAGGCTCATGGCAAACACTCCGGCAATCGTGTTTCGGTGGTTTCCGCTATCACGTGATACACGAGCGCGAGGCGGGCATCCTTCGATTCTAGCATTCTCTACGCGCTGGTATAATGGAGGCTTGCCCTGAGGGAGGGATGCACAAGGCGATGGTTCATGCCTATGAACGCTATCTGAAGGAAGTGCTGATTGACAGCGACGCCGTTCAGGCCCGCGTGGCGGAACTGGGCGCACAGATAACAGCCGACTATGAGGGCGTCGACTCGCTCATGCTCATCTGCCTGCTCAAGGGCGGCGTGATGTTCCTGACGGACCTGATGCGCCACATCGCCGTGCCCCACGAAATTGACTTCCTGGCCGTGTCCAGCTACGGGCGAGGGCAACGGCAGGCGACTGGCAAGGTTCGCATTGATATGGACCTGACCGGCGAAGTGACCGGCAAGCACCTGCTGATCGTCGAGGACATCATTGACAGCGGCTTCACGCTGCGCTTCGTGATGGACGTGCTGCAGGCGCGCCACCCGGCCAGCATCAAGCTGGTGGCGCTGCTCGACAAGCCCTCGCGCCGCAAGATCGCAATCCCGGTGGACTACACCGGATTCCAGATCGAAGACAAGTTCGTGTTTGGCTACGGCCTCGACCTCGACGAGCGCTTCCGCAACCTGCCGTTCGTTGGCGTGGTGCGCGAGGATGCCATTCGGCATGAATGAGGCGGCGGGGCGGCAGGTCGCGCTGGCCTGGGCGGACAGTGTGCTGGATATGGCCGAGTTTCTGGCCACTGCCGGTGAGCGGGTTTACCTGGCAGGCGGGGCGGTTCGTGATGCAGTTCTGCGCCGGCCGGTGCATGATCTCGATCTGGTCTGCTCGGGCGGCCGCAGGCTGGCACGGCGGATCGCCGATCACTGGCATGGCGATTATTACTCGCTGGATGATGCGCGTGATGTGGGCCGGGCGCTGATTGATACGGCGGACGGCCGCCTGGTCGTGGACGTGGCCCGGATGCGCGGCGACTCGTTGGACGATGATCTGCGCGAGCGGGATTTCACCGTAAACGCGATGGGTGTGCAGTTGAACGGCGAGCTTGACCGCGTCTTCGACCCAACGGGCGGGCTGGCGGACCTGACGGCAAAGCGTCTGCGCCAGTGCAGTGAGCAAGCCATCGCCAGCGACCCAATTCGCGCCCTGCGTGCCGTGCGTATGAGCGTTCAATTCGGCTTGCGCATCGAGGCGGGAACGCTGGCGGCGGTGCGCGCGCACGCCGAGCTCCTCACTCGGCCGTCGCCTGAGCGCGTGCGCGACGAGTTCTTCGCGATCCTCGGCCTGCCCAAACCGGCCGCCGCGCTGCGCGTAGCATGGAGCCTCGGCTTGATTGTCCCGGTGCTGCCGCAGTGGGCTGAACTGCCGGCTCTGCTTCGGGACCGAACGCTGCTCACGGTCGAGCGGACAGGCGAATTGCTGCGAGTGATTGGGCCACAGCGCACCGATGATACGGCAGCGCAGTTCGCGTTGGGCATGGCGGTCATGGCACTCGACCGCTACCGGGGACAACTGAACACAACTTTAGCCCAGGAACTTTCTATGGGCCGGGCGCGCCGCGGGCTGCTCATCTTTGCGGCGATGCTGTCGGCTTTTGGCCCGGCGCAGGCGGCGGAGATGGGCCGGGTCTTGCGGCTGAGCAGGGCAGAATGTGACTGGCTGGAGCTAACGCTGGCGGCGCTGCCCGGCGCGCTTGAACTGCGAGAGCCGGATGAATTGGCGATGCACCGTTACTGGCGGGCTGCCGGGAGCGCAGGCATTGACGGGCTGCTGCTGGCGTTGGCAGCGACGCTGGCGGCTCAGGGGGCGGCGCTCGACCAGGACGGCTGGGTGCGCCAACTCGAAGCGGCCCGCCTGCTGCTGTGGGCGTGGTTCGACCGCCGCAGCGAGGTTGTTGAGCCTGCGCCGCTGGTGACGGGGGCGCAGTTGATGAAGGCGCTGCGTTTGAAATCCGGGCCACAAATCGGCGCGTTGCTGGATGCGTTACGCGAGGCGCAGGTGATGGGCCAGGTGACGACTGAAACTGAAGCATTGGAGTTAGCTGCCGAAATACTGGCTGGCGGCCAGGGCGGCCCCTAACGGGCGGAGACGTCTAACTCGCGCAGGCGGATGACTACTTCAGCGGCCGGTACCTGATAAATCGGGCTGATCGCCGCGGCCGTGAGCGAGGTAGCCGGAAGCCTGGCCAGCCACGCACGCGGCATGAGAATCGCCCGCGCCAGACTTTCTACCTGTTCCCGGCTGCTGTTCAGGCCATTCAAGCCGCGCTGCGCCCCCCATTCGGTGCCGGTGAGCAGGCGCACGAGCAAATGTGTCAGCGCCAGCCGGGGCCGGTAGGGGTCACCTGCCGCGAAAAACGTTCCCGATAGCTCGGAAAGATCAATCGTGTCCCACATATCCGGCTGCGGGCGCTGCAGGATAGCCTCAATCGGAACCGGCGGGGAATAGATACCATAGGCCGCCAGCAGTTGTTCGGCGACGGCGTTCACGTTGGTCGTGGGTGGGGTCATGGGGACGACTATTGGCCCGATGATCCGGATTCATCCGGCCGCTGGAAGAAAAGCAGCATCGTCTTTCCGTAGCGCCGTTCGTCGGACAGTACGAGATGGCGCAGTTCGAGCGGCTCGCGCTCGGTTGGATCCAGTTGAACGATGATGACCGTCTCATCGCCGATCCAGGCCGGCCAGTCGTCGAGGAAACGCAGCACACGCTTCCACAGACCTTCGTACTGCGGCGGGGCGATGAAGATATAGTCGAACGGAACGCGCGGCGGCTTTTCGAGGTAACCGAAGGCGTCGAAGCGGCGGACCACGGCCCGAGCCTCGACGCGGGCCAGCTTCACGTTGTCCTGGATGGTTTGCACGGCGCGTTTGTCGAGGTCGAGCATGACGGCCTGCGCCGCGCCCCGGCTGAGGGCCTCGATGCCGACGCTGCCGGTGCCGGCGAACAGATCGAGAAACGTAGCGTCCACAATATCGGCGCCGATGATATTGAACAGCGCTTCCTTGACGCGATCCATGATTGGCCGCGTGCTGTCGCCGGGAACCAACTTGAGCTGCTTGCCGCGCGCGGTGCCGGCGATCACCCGAATTCCCATAGGCTTACGAAAGCTCGACCGCTTCGCGAACGGCGCGCAAGCTGGAGAGCGGCGTGGTGATCATCACAACGCAGCCGGTGGAGAGGATGAAGCGGCGGTTGTTGGTTTTCTGCATCGCCGCACGGGCTGCATCGCGGATGGTTGTGGGCGTACCCTGATGCACGTCTTCCCAGCGAGACAGGCCGCCGCAAGCCGCGCCGCGCAGCAGGGACTTGCCCTCGGCGATATCGGGCTCAGTTTCGCGGTCGTGCCAGTTCACAGCCTGAGCGGGCAAGTCGGCAACGAGCTTGAACATCGGCGCTTCACCGTGCAAGTGAACGATATTGAACCACCAATGCGAGGGGACAGCCTCAAGAATCTTGCGGTCGAAGGGCAACCCGAAGGAAGCGTATTCGGCTTCCGACAGCTTGCTGTAGGACGCATGCTGGATGGCGTAGAAGATGCCGGCCACAGGCAGTTTTCGCAGGGCGTCGAAGAAGCGCAGGACATTCTCGGTGAGCGTATTCAGGCCGCTGCGCAGGCGTTCAGGCTCGGTGCGCAGGTGGCGGATGAGCGCCTCACCGCCGGCCATGTTCTTGGCCTGCGACAGGGGGTTGAAAATCGTCATCAGCACAGGCACGCTGTCGCCAAGTTCATCAGTGATCATGCGGGTAGCTTCGAGGGCGCGGGCGAGCGACCCTTTCGATGGATCGAGAGGACGAAGGCTTGTCCAGTCCAGCGTGCGCTGGATTGAGTGGCGGGTATAGCGGCGTGTGCCTTCGGGGTTGCCTTCCCACACATCCTGCGTACCGTAATCGCTGATGGCATAGCTGCTGGCTGGCGTGATCTTGCAGAAGTCCCAGTCATAGGCTTTCTGAAAGTCCACAACCGAACGCGCCAGATCGGCCGACCGCTGATCGTCGCCGGGGAAATGCCGCCAAAGCGCCACCGGCACGCGGTCGGTCGGTTCGCCAGCGATCGTTTTTTCCAGCCGTTCGCGCTTGTCCACGGCAAATCAGGCGCTGGCTGCGGCCTGAACAGCCGAGATACGCTGGCTGCACATCCGTTCCAGCATCTCGTAGCGGTCCATGCCGGGGTGCTTTTCCAGTTCGCGCTGCGTCATGTGACGGCAGGTTTCGAACGACTTGACCGCCAGCTCGTACTGGTGATTGACGGCCTGCGCCATGCCCATTCCATACAACCCATCAATCAGGGTGGGGTGAGCGGTCAGAAGTGTCTCGAATGCCTTCACCGCATCCGCCGGCTTTTGTTGACGCAGAAACTCCCACGCCGCGCCGAGCTGATTCGCCAGTTCCTGCTTTTCGTTGGCCGCCATGACACGATCTCCTTCGAATGAGTGGAACGTATTGTAACGAGGGGCGGCGAATCCACAAGACGCGCATCGCCTTGATTGCGCGCAGTTCGGCGATTATGCTAGGCATGCCCTTCGTGTTGGATGGCGCAATGATCCGTGTACGCCCCGCGCGCGAGGCCGACCTCGACCGCCTCGCTCAGTTCTGGTACGAACGCGCTGCCCTTACGCCGCTGCCGCGCGGCCTCTCGCTGCGGCCGGATGCCCGCGCGCACTGGTGTGCTTCGGCGCAGACATGGCTGACAGCGCCGGATTGGTGCGTGCTGGTGGCCGAAGCAGATGACGAACTGGCGGGGTTTGCGGCGGGCCGGATCGTGGACGGGCCGCCCGGTTTCAGCCCCACGGAGTATGGCGACATTGCCGCCTTCGCGCTGGACGGCCACGCCTATCACCCCGGCGCGGGCCGCGCCCTGGTGGACGGATTGCAGGGCTGGTTTCACGAGCGTGGCGTCACGCGGGTGTGCGTGACCATCCCGAAACCGAGTGCAGTGGAACAGGCCTTCTGGCGGGCATTACGGGGAGAATCGTGGGACGAAACACTGTGGTGGACGTGGTGATCCGGCCGGCGCGCCCGGGCGACGCTGCAGCGATTGGTGAACTGTGGGCGGCGCTGGTGGCGCACCATCATGCGCTCGACCCCGCGCTGCCGCAGGCTGCGCCCGATGGCCCGGCCCGCTATGCCCGCGCGATTGGCGATCACCTGCGCAGTTCCACGACGCAAATTATCGTCGCGGAGCGCGATGGCCAGGTCGTGGGCTATATTCTGGGCGTGATTGCCGATATGGTGTCGTCATTCTTTGCCCACGAAGCGACCGGATTCATCGCCGATCTGTACGTCAGCCCCGAATGCCGGCGTCAGGGCGTGGGCCGCGCGCTCGTGGCGGCAATGGCCGAATGGTTCGCCGGGTGCGGGTTGAGGCAGTTTGAGTGGCACGCGGCCGCGCAGAACGGCGAGGCGCAGGCCTTCTGGCGGGCCCTGGGCGGCGCGCCGGTGCTCGTGCGGATGCGGGCGGTATGGCCGCCGGAGGAACGATGACCGAACTGATATATCAAACCGACTCCTATGTTCGAGAGTTTGATGCGGTGGTGACGGGCGTGGACGCCGAGCGCCGTGCCGTGCTGCTGGATCGCACGGCCTTCTACCCCGGCGGGGGCGGCCAGCCGAATGACGATGGCTGGCTGACGGTGAACGGCCAGCGGCTGCGCGTTGCAAAAGCCGAGCGCGGCAACGCACACCTCATCGAAGCAGGCGAACTTCCGGCGATTGGCGCGGCTGTGCACGGAGAACTGGACTGGGACCGGCGCTACAAGCTGATGCGAACGCACACGGCTATGCATATTCTGTGCGGCGTCGTGTGGCGTGATTACGGCGCGCAGGTGACCGGCGGCAACATGGAACCGCTGTCAGGGCGGATGGACTTCGAGTTTGAGCGGCTGCAGAAAGAACTGGTGGCCGAAATCGAGGCGCGCATCAACGCAGAAGTCGAGGCGGCCCGCGAACTGCGCGTGCGCATTCTGCCCCGCGAGGAGGCGTTCCAGATTCCCGACCTGATCCGCACCAAAATCAACCTGCTGCCGGAAGGTATCAGCGAGGTGCGGACGGTGGAGATTGTGGGCCTCGACCTGCAGGCCGACGGTGGTACGCATGTCGCCAATACGCGCGAAGTGGGCCGCCTGCGCATTGCTGATTACAAGAGCAAGGGCGGCATCAACAAGCGCATCTATCTCGAACTGGAAGGCTGACCCCATGATTGACCGCCTGCGGCTGTTTCTCGGCCCGGCACGGCTGCGCGCGCTGTTTCTGCTGATCGCCATCACTGGCCTCACCAGCCTGATCCTCAACGCCTTTGGCGGAGATAACGAGAATGTCCGCGCCTTCCAACTGATATTGGCGGCCGTGGCAGTGTTTGGCGCGACTGCTATCGTTCTGGGCCGGATGCAGTCACAGGAGCGCGGGCGCTGGCTGCTGATCCTCGCCCCGGCCTATGGGCTGCTCGTCCTCGGCATCCTCGTGCTGCCTCAGTTCGGGCTGGCCTTCTTCGGCGGCGCAATCGGCTGGGTGGTGGCGGGCATGTTCCTCTTTCGCGTGCGGACGCCGCCGGGCTATCGAGTCGCAGTCAAGGCGCTGCGGAAGGGCGACATGGCTGGCGCAGTCGCGGCGATGGATGAGGTGATCAAGGACGACCCGAACGACCCGGCGCATTATCGTTTCCGGGCCGAGCTGCTCCGCATCTGGGGCAAGCTGGACCGGGCGCGGCGCGATTACCAAACGATGGCCGACCTGAACCCGCAGTCAGCCGAAGCGTGGAATGGTTTGGCCGAAGTGGGCTTGCAGGCGGGCGAATACGAGCGCGCGCACGAGGCCGCACTCAAGGCGGCTGAACTGGCCCCCGATGACTGGGTCGCGCTCTATAATCTGGGCATGATTGAGGATCGGCTGCGCGACAGCCCGGCCGTGGTCGAGCATCTTGCGCAGGCTGTTCAGCGCAAAGTCCCGGAAGCGCGGCATCGCCTGCTGATCTATCTGTATCTGGCGCGCGCGGCTGTTCGCCTGGCCGACCTGCCGGAAGCGGAGAAGTGGCAAGCGGAGATGGGGCGGCAGCGCAGCGGCCTCGAAGAATGGGAAAAGATCCTCGAACACGAGGAGGCGGCGACACTGCGCTCGGTGCTGGGTGCGGATGTGGACACCGCCTCGGCGCTGCTTGATGGCCGCCTGAAGCTGAACAAGCTGGGGGAAACGGGCTGATGTTTCCGCAGCGGCGGGTACTGCTTATCCTGTTCTATCTCTCGCTGATCGCGGCGCTGGCCGGGTTCGTCGTCTTCATCGCCGGAATCGTCATCGAGTTCGCCAGTGTGCGAACGGAGCCGGCCGTTGGCGGGCTGAGCACCGCAGTGACGGCGGCGCTCGGCGGGCTGTGCATGATGGCGCTGGTCTTCCTGCTCTGGTTCGTGCTGGTCGGTTACATGCTGGCCCGCCAGACTCGCGCGATGGGCAGTGGCTATGGCGACGCCTACCGCCTGATCGAGCAGTTTCGCTTCAAGGACGCGATCCCGCTGCTGGAGCGCTCGATTCGCGAGGGCAAGGAAAACCCGGAGGTGCTGATGCTGCTGACCAGCGCCTACGCCTATTCGGGGCAGTATGCGCGGGCGCAGGCGACGGCCGACCGCACCATTCAACTTTACCCGAACGACGCGGAATCGTATATCACGCTGGCCAACGGCTACCGGATGCAGGCACTTTACGACGAAGCGGTGCGCTCACTGCAGCAGGCTACAAGCCTTGCGCCGGGGCAGCCGGTTATCTGGGCGGAACTGGGCTTCACGCAGCTGCTCGCCGGCCAGAAGGCGGAGGCTGTGCAGTCGCTGGGGAAAGCCAGCGCGCACGCGATGCCTGTGCCTTATGTCATGCGCGTGAATTACCACCTGGCGAAGGCTTACGCAGCCGAAGGTGAAACCGAGAAAGCCA
>JAEURB010000369.1 GCA_016788435.1 Anaerolineae bacterium
AATCCGGTCTTTGATATCCTTCACGCGCGTGACAGGTTTTCCGACCGCGTACTGCTTGACGAAGCGGCCGGGGTCGTCCACGCCGATGTCAATCACGCCGAAGGTCACCAGCAGCACGACGCCCATGCCCCGGCCAGGAGTCTCCAGCACAATCGGCGGATTGGTACCCCACCCCACCTGCGGCATGTCCTTGAGATTGACAAAGTACAGGTCGGCCGTGAACGGGGTGCGCCCGCTGGTCGCCAGCCCTATCAGCCCGCTCAGGATCGGCAGATTGGCGGTCGACAGCGTATGGCGGCCCGGGCCGAGCGCATCGAGCGCCTCACCGCTGCGCACGAATACGGCGCGCTGGCTTTCACCAACGGTCACTTGCGTGCCCATGCGAAAATCGCCGCTACCCTCCTGCGGCTCACGATAAGCGAACTCATCGTCCGCAACGTTGGTATGGTCTACGACATCAATGATTCGTGGCATGGAGATACTCCTACGGTTGGCCCATAGACTTGCCGATATTGAGAATCACGTCCCCTCGCAGCGAGAACGCCTGATTGGCTTCGTTGACTGCGCCATCCAGCGCGCGAATGGCCTCGTCAATCCCTGCGTTGGCGATTGCGGCCGTCTCCAGCCCGTCCATCGCAGCCTTAATCTGGTCGGCATAGCGAATCTGCGCCTCGTCGAAGGCGTACAGATGGTCCAGCTCCTGCTCTTGAATCTTGATCGGGTCGTCAAGGCCCGCGTAACCCGGCATCGCCGCCAGCACGCGGTCATGGTACGTTTGCAGACGCGTTTTCGCGCTGGATGTCTTGCTCATGTAGGACAGGCCGCCCGCGTCGAGGAGTTGTACCTCAAGCCCGGCCAGGCGGTTAATCTGCTGCTTGAGCTGGCCCGCCACGTACTCGCGCACCATGCGGTCGGCGGCGCGCCGGTGGCCCTTGTCGTTGTAGCCGCGAAAGCCGGGGATACGCTCGATCAGCTTCTGGTAGCCGTTACGCTCGCTGACGATCCGTTCGTACAGGTCAGACATGAAAAAACCTCCGTGTGAATACGCGGCCCTAGGTCAGGAAATACTCCGTGCCACAGAAACGGCACGTCACCACGCCTTTTCCGCTCAAGCGCAGCTCGCCGCCGCAGTTCTTGCATTTGTCGAGCGTGCGAAGCTGAGAGGCGTCCACTGAATACAGCGTACCATCATCCCAGTTTACGTAGCCGGAAAACACCTGCAACCCCACTAATTGGTGAACCAGACTCTTCACTTCGGATAGGGGAATGCCCATTTCTACCGCCACGTCTTGTACCGAAACCTGGCCCCGGCTCCTGACGATGTCCAGCAGTTGGCGCTGGCGCTGCATTTCGCTTGTACGCTGCTGTTCCTTACTGCCCTGGCTCAACAGATAAATGCCGCCGCCCACCAGCAGCGCGACCGGAATGAACAACAGCCCCGCACCCAGCAGCGCGCCGCCAGCTTGCAGCGCCTCACTCTGCAGCTGACTGCTGAGCCACAGCCCGCCGATCAGGGCGATTCCAAACCCGACGACCGCCAGCACAATGCCGATCAGTTTCGAGCTATTCACACGTCCGTCCCTTCTGACTACTACGCTCAACCAAAGCCGCGCCCGCCCCCGCCACTGAAACCACCACCACTGAAGCCGCCGCCGCTGAAGCTGCCACCACCGCGCCCCCAGCTTCCGCTGGATTTGGTGCTGGCCGGGCGGCTGTTCATCACGCTTGACGCGGAGTTGAGCATCGAGGTCAGCCCGTCCGACATCCCTTCGAGACCGCCGGCCAGACCGCCCGACAGGTCATCGAGGCCGCCGCCACCGGCCCGCGCCAGGTCGCCCGGCAGGCCCGCAGACGGCAGCGGAGTACCAGGCCGGTACCCGCCGGACCAGTAGCCACCGCGCCAGGTGGGGTAATACCAAACCGGGGGCACCATCGGCACTGCTTCGAACTTGCGCAGGAAAGACCGCTCGATACCGAAGGCGACGGCATAGGGCAGGTATTGTTCAAACCGTTCGGCCGCAGCCTCTTCGCCAGCGAATGACTGGAGATCGCTCAGGTAGCGCTGGAAGGCTTTCCACTTGGCGGCCGCCTCAGCCCCGTGCGCCGTCTTGGCCGGCATATGCGGGCCGGCGACGATGGCGACGACGCCGACGAAACCGACCGCGACCGGCAGCGCCAGCCACAGTGAACTGATATCCAAAACGGCGAACATCAGGAAGAAGCCCACCAGGCCCAGCCCACCCAGCAGTGTGCCCATTCCCGTCCAAGTCGCGCGGGTCGTCTCAGGGCTGCGCGCGAAGAAATCGCGCTTGACGAGTTCGGAATACAGGTCACGCTGCAAGCGCGGGATCGACTTGTAAAAGGTGTTACGCATCGAGGCCATCGTCCGTTCAAGCGTGCCGCGCGGGAACACCTCGCGCATGAGCTGCGCCTCGAACGGAGCGAGGTCGTCCAGCGGCTTGTCCGTTCGCTTGAAAACGAACGAGCGGTCAGCACCGATACCGAAGAACCCCTCTGTTTTCGATTCCTCGAAAACCAGATAGCCACGCCGCGCCAGATCAACCAGCGTGCTGATGATGTCACGCAAATCGGCCGTCTCATCCACCAGCGCGCCAACCACAGCCGGGGGGGAGTTGTCCGGCGGCTCGCTCAGGTGCGTGGGAACGGGGCCAGTTTCGGGGTCACGTCCGCGTGTTTGCCAGCGAATAAGGATGAATAGCGTTCCGCCGATGCCGATCAGGGCGCTGGCGGCCAGAATCACCAGATTGATGAGCGGCAGAACGTTCTCGTCATAGGCCCGCTGCGTGTCAAAGCTGGCTTGCCAGGCGGGCGCAATGGCGTTCGGGTTGTGCGGGTATTGAACGCGGATCTCAAGGCCCTCGTCGCCGGAGAGCGGGCGAGTCGCGGCCGCCGTAACCGTCGAACCCTCCACATCCACCGTCGCGGGCGCGCCGTAAGTCACAACCGGATCAATCTCTGCGCGCGGGGTGCTGGCTTCGGGCAGCATCACCTTGACCGTTGCCGCGCCAATCGGGAAGCCATAGTGTTCGGATGGAATGGCCGCCCACCACAACTGATCGCCGCCCTCGTACGAACGCAGCGCGCCATGGACGTCATAGGCGACCTGGATTTTCTCGCGCGAGCTGTTGATCGGGCTGAGGAAATAGTAGACGATATTGATTTCGCCATCTTCGTAAGTCACGCAGTACGTGCCGGGCTGGCGGGTACACGAGGCGCGCAGCGGCACGCCATTCTGGGTGACAGTCACATTTTCAATTCTATCGAGACGGTCAGTAGGAATGTTGGCCGTGCCAAAACTGAACGGCCCGGTGAAGCTCACATCGTAATTTTCGGTCACGCGGAAGCTGTTTTGCGTCGTATCCACCTGATCAATCAGGACGTTCCACGCATTCCAGTATACCGAGCGCGTTTGCGCGAACAGCGGCTGAGCGGCCAGCGTCAAAGCCAGCAAGCCGATAAGTACGCCCAGCAGTCCTCGTTTCACGTTACGACTCCCCGCCGGCCCGGCGCACGCACAAATAAACCATAATTCGTATTACGGAATCGCGGCGGCGCAGGTTGCGCGAGGGCCGCCAGCCGATCAATGAGGGAGTGTAGCACGATTCGGCGTGCCCGGCCGCCGCGAGAGAAAGCCGCAGATACCAGGCCCTACCCGCCGACCCGCGCCTGCAGCACTGCAATATACAACGGCACGAGGCACGCTACCGCGAGAAATGCCAGAACCGCCAGCGCAATGGTCACCAGGTCGAAGGCGGACTCGCTTGCGCCGGACGTGTTACGCGCGCCATAACCCGAAGCCGAAGGCTGGGCGGGCCGCATCATCGAGGACGAGCTGCGCGGCGGCGGCGGGGCGGGCACGGCTCCATAGGCGGACGGAACTGGCGGCTGGACGGGCGGCGGCTGACCAGGCGCACGCGGCGCCAGGTCATAACGCTGGGTGGCGGCCGCCTGCGGATAGCCAGGGGGCGGTTGCGGTATGGGAGCCGAAGCTGGCTGTGGCGGCGGGGCATTCCACACCGGGGGCGGTATGGGCTGAACCGAGCGTGCGGATGCCGCCGGGGGCGCATAGGGTGAGGCTGCCGCCGGGCGGCCGTTCAGTTCCCGATCGCGGTAGCTGGTGAGGATATTGTTCAACTGATCGGCGTGGCGATAGCGCTGGCCGGGGTCTTTGCTCATCGTCTTAAAGATGATCTGGGCGAGGCCGGAGGGGACGGCCGGGTTGAACTCGGTGACCATCGGTATGCGCGCCCGAATGTGCGCCAGCGCCAATTCCTGCTGGTTCGCGCCCTCGTAGGGGTAACGACCGGCCAGCATCTCGAACATCACAATACCGATGGAATACACGTCCGAGGCGGGTGTCGGCTTCTCGCCGCGTGCCTGCTCGGGCGAGAAGTAATGCGGGCTTCCCCACACCACAGCCTGCTTCTGGTCGGGCTGCTGATCAGTGAAGACCTGCGCGATGCCGAAATCGGTCACTTTCACGGTATCGTCACGCGTGACCAATACGTTCTGGGGCTTCATGTCGGCGTGAACGATACCAGCCCGATTGGCGTAGCCAATTCCGGCGCAGATTTGGATAGCCAGCGCCATCATGCGTTCGACCGCCAGCGCACCATTATCCTTGATGATCCGCTTGAGGTCAGTCCCTTCCACGAACTCCATCACCATGTAGTGCGTGGTCGTGCTGCGTGCCGCGTCGGATTGCTCGCCCACGTCATAGACGGAAACGATGTTCGGATGCTGGAGGTTGGCGATGCTGCGCGCCTCGTTGCGGAAGCGCGAAATCAGCTCAGGGTTGGTCGTCAGGCTGGGGCGCAGCACTTTGACGGCTACACGGCGGCCAAGGCGCAAGTCGGTCGCCCGGTAGATGACGGCCATGCCGCCCGATCCCTGCTGCGCGTCCAGCCGGTAGCGGCTGTTGAGAATGGTGTCGCTGCTCACAATCCCTCTCCTGGCCGGGGTTTACGGGCTGGCCGCGGGGTCAAATAGCCGCCGGTATTCTAGCAGAGCGCCCCGATCCGTCATACTCGCCACTGTGTCGGCCACCGCGCGATGGACACCCACGCGTTCGACGGCCGCCATAGCCTGCGGCGGCATCTGGCGCGGATCGGCGACGAATGCCTCGACCAGCGCAGTGACGAAACGCTCGGCGCGGTGCTGCATGCGCACAATGCGCCAACTTCCGTACATATGGGCATACAGGTAACGCTTCAGTTCGGCCACCTGTTCGGCCATCGGCGGGCTGAAACCGGCCAGGGCGCCGGGCGCGCGCTTGATTTCGTCCGGCGACTGCGGAGCCAGTCGCACAAGCCGCGCCTCGGTGGCCGCGATCATGTCGTCCACCAGCAGGCCAACCAGCGCGCGAATGAGTGTATGCCGCGTCACTTCGTCCAGGGGTGCGCCCTTCACGACCGGCGTCTCCTCAGTCAGCCGCCGCCAGAGCGCCACCTCTTCAAGCGCCGCAGGTTCCAGCAGGCCCGCGTTCAGGCCGTCGTCGAGGTCATGGGCGTTGTAGGCCAGTTCATCCACCGCATTGGCGATTTGCGCCTCAAGGCTGCCGCGCAGGTTCGGGTCCAGCCCCGCCGCCTCGCTCAAGGCGAAGTCGGTCTCGTGCTTGGCCAGCCCAAACAGCATTTCGCGCGTTAGATTCAGGCCCGGCCACCCCGCATAGCGGCTCTCCAGCCGTGTCACCACGCGATAGCTTTGCAGGTTGTGGTTGAAGCCGCCATTATCGCGCAGCGCGGCGTCGAGGGCGCGTTCACCGGCATGGCCGAAGGGAGGATGCCCGAGGTCGTGCGCCAGGCAGATGGCCTCGACAAGTTCCTCGTTCACCGCCAGCGCCCGTGCAATCGTCCGGCCAATCTGCGCCACTTCGAGCGTATGAGTGAGGCGCGTGCGGTTGTAATCGCCCTCCTCGCTCATGAAGACCTGGGTCTTGTACTCCAGCCGCCGGAAGGCCGCCGAATGCACGATCCGGTCGCGGTCGCGCTGAAAGGCCGTGCGATAGGCCGGTTCGGCCTCCGGGTAATGCCGCCCGCCCGACTGCGCCGAGCGCACGGCAAATGGAGCCAGGATGCCATCCTCTCGCGCTTCGAGTTGTTCGCGGCTGATCACCACGGCGGCTACCCTCCTCTTTGGGCTATTGTACCCCTCTCCGCCGCGTATGCCTCGCATTCTGCTGGTTCGCAAGGCGGGCGTGCTATAATGCGTGGAAGCTCGTCATCCGCGTGCAGATCCGCGGGAGGACCGATGGACGTCAATCAAGCCGCAAAGATGATCGAATGGCTGGACGAAGAGCGCCGCCGCGATAAGTCCACCATTACGACCCTTCAGGAACGGCTGGCCCAGCAGCAGGAGTTGATGGATGCCCTCAACCGGCGCATTCATGGCTTGGAGTCCGACCAGGCGACGCTGCGATCGCAGGCAAGCTCACCCTCGCGCGATAACGAGATTCTCGAACAGATTCGCCGCGAGATGGGACAGGCCATCGAGGCGGTCGAAGCCAAACGCCTGACCGCCGAACGGGAGGCCGAGCGGCGGATGGATCTCGCCCGCGAAACCTCCATGCGCCCGATGCGCGAACTGACCGAGAAACTCGGCAAAATTGAGCGGACGACGACCGAACTGCCGGCGATCAATGTCGAGCAGGACCGCCTGCTGACGCTTGTCGCGGCGATGCAGGCGCGCGTGGACGACCTGTTCAAGCGGCTGGAAGACCCGGAACGCCGCCTGCTTCAGTTGGAAGAGCAGCGCCGCACCGATGGACGCCGCCTCTCCGAAATCGAATCTGATCTGCCAGAAGTGCGCAAACAACTGGAAACCGTCAAGCCCAAGATCACGCTGCTCGAAGACCTCTCGATGCG
>JAEURB010000255.1 GCA_016788435.1 Anaerolineae bacterium
CTGAACCTTCAGCCGGGTGAGGAAGCGGTGTTCCGTTTCACCCCGCTGCCGACGGCGGTGCTGGACAGCGTCGAGCAATTCTCGGTCGTGCTCGCTAACCCGAACATGGCCACGCGCCGCGTGCCGATCTATCTGTATGACTGGATTGCCGGGGAGTGGGTGAGCATGGACGTGGGGCGCGGCGGCCTGACGCTGACGGACGATACCGCCCGCTTCCTCGGCCCGGAAAACGCCGTGCAAATCCGCCTGGTGGCTGATGAGATCGGCGGCTTTCTGCGCATCGGGGCGCTCGGTATCACGCAGCGCGGCAGGTTCGAGCCGAGGTAGGCAGCGAAGGCTGTACTTCCTAGAGAGTAAAAGGGCGGACGAGGTTGTTTTACCGCGTTTTCGGGGTGGCCTTCACCGCGTCGGCGATAACCGCGTCGGCGGACACACCCTCGGCCAGCCCTTCGAAGTTCATGAGCAGGCGATGGCGGAGAGCGCCCGGCGCGACGGCGGCCACATCTTCGAACGAGACGTTGAAGCGGCCTTCGAGCAAGGCGTTACATTTCGCGCCGAGAATCAGTGACTGCGCCCCGCGCGGACTGGCCCCATAGCGCACGAACTGCTTGACGAGCGGCGGCGCGCCATCGGTATCCGGGTGCGTATTCAGCACCAGCCGCGCCACGTATTCGCTGACGTGCGAAGCGACCGGCGTATTGAGCGCCAGACGGCCCATCTCCATCACCTGCGCACCGTCGGCCACTTTGGCGGCTTCCGGCGATTCAACGCCCGTCGTGCGGTCAAGGATACGCACCAGGTCGTTGAGCGATGGAAAGCTGACGTTGACCTTGAACATGAAGCGGTCGAGCTGGGCTTCGGGCAAGGGATAGGTGCCTTCCATCTCCAGCGGGTTCTGGGTGGCCAGCACGAAGAACGGCGGTTCCAGATGGTAGGTGCGGCTGGCGATGGTCACGGTTTTCTCGGCCATCGCTTCGAGCAGCGCCGACTGTGTTTTGGGCGTGGCGCGGTTGATCTCGTCGGCCAGCACGAGGTTGGCGAAGACCGGCCCGGGCTGAAAACGGCGGACTTTCGTGCGCCCGTCTTCCGAGTCTTCGAGGATGTCGGTGCCGGTGATGTCGGCCGGTTGCATATCCGGCGTGAACTGGATGCGCGAGAACTTGAGGTCGAGCGCGTCGGCGAGCGTGCGGATGAGCATGGTCTTCCCCAGCCCCGGCACGCCTTCGAGCAGCGCGTGGCGGCTCGCCAGGATGCAGATCAGCACCCCGCGCACCACATCATCCTGCCCGACGATCACACGCCGGACTTCGGCTTCGATGGAGCGCGCCAACTGGCTGAAGGCTTCGAGTGAGATGTCCTGAACGCTCATGTTGCCTCAGTTGAGAGTTGAAAGTGCAAAGCAGAGAGTTGAAAGTTAAAAGAAAAACTCAGCGAAGGGCGGCCCCTGAAATCGGAACTGGCGAGCTTGGGTGGACCAATTCAACACATACTCGCCTATCGGCATCCTTTGAACTTTCACGTTCCAGTTCAGTTACGTGGCTCCAGCGATGTGAAGTAGTTGCGAACGATGTCGCGCAGGCTCAGCGGCACGTAGCCGGTGTCAAGGTTCTGGCTGGCGGCGTTGGCATACGACCGGAAGACCTGATTGTAGGGGACGGTCGCTGCGCCGTTCGGGTTCGGGCCAAACTCGCCTTCGACAACCTGGCCGTCTTCCGAGTCCTGCTGCAGGAATATCTGCTCGCTACCCGGCTGGCCGCCAATACGCTGCGGCGCGTAGATCGCATCGTACTGGCTCTCACCCACGCCATCGGGGTTGTTGTTGGCCTCAATCGGGCCGCTGCCCTGGCTGGCCAGCGCCTCACCACCGGCATTGTCGCCCGCACCCGCGCCTTGCGAACGAACCGCCGCGCCGGATAACGCGCCAGGCTGGTTGCCCTGGGCGCTCTCGGCCTCGGTTCCCGCCCCTTGCTGCTGCCCGCCGTTCTGCTCACCGCTCGCGCCCTGCTGCGATTGCCCGCTTTGCCCCTGCGACTGGCCTTCACCCCGGCCTTGCTGCTGGTTCTGGCCCTGCTGGCCGGCTTGGCCCTGTTGCCCCTGTTGGCTTTGCTGGCCCTGCTGGCTTTGCTGGCCCTGCTGACCCTGCTGTGCCTGCTGCGCCTGATTGAGCTGATCGGCCGCCTGCTGCGCCTGCTGTGCGCCTTGCTGGGCGTTCTGCTGCGCCTGCTGCTGGCCCTGCTGCTGTTGTTGGGCCTGTTCGAGCGCGTTTTGCGCGTCGTTCAATGACTGCTGCGCGCCACTTTGGTCGCCCTGCTGCATGGCGCCGGCCGCTTGCTGCATCGCGTCACCGGCCTGCTGAAGCGTGGGGTCGCCACTTTGGCTGAGGCTCTGCCCGGCGTTCTGCATCGCCTCGCCCATGCCCGGCTGGGGCTGGCCGCCCATCTGTTCGGCCAATTGGCGCATCATCTCCATCTGTCTCAGCATCCGCTCGACATCGGACAGGTTCGAGCCTTCGCCGGGCGGCGCAAAGTCACGCAGCGCTTCGCTGGCTTCCTGCATGGCGCGGGTATTCTCGCCCAGGCGCTGCTGCATCAGGTCGCTCACCTGCTGGAAAGCCGTTTGCGACTCACCCAGCGCGGCGAAGGCTTCCTCTGGCGATACGTTCGGATCGTTCAATGACTGCGCGCTGGCATCCAGCGTTTGCAGCAATTGCTCGCGGTCTTCGTCGCTCAAATCGGGGTCGGCCGCCACCTGCGCGGTGAGGTCACGCACGGCATCGGCGGCCTCTTCGATGGCTGATTGGACGGCGGCGTTCTGCGCGGCTTCGAGGGCCACCGCGTCGCTTTGCGGGTTGGGCAGCACCAGCAGCAGCACGAGCGCGGCGCTCGAGGCCAGTAGCGCCAGCAGTTCGACCGGGCCGGCGCGCAGCGGCAGTTGATCACGCGGGCGAACCTCACGCGCCGTCAGCCGGGCGTCTTCAAGCTGACGGGCCGCCAGCTCTGGCTGAGTATGAATACGGCCGTCAAGCAGTTCCAGCGCGGTCGAAACCCGCTCGTTGAGGCCGAACAGCACATCGAAGCGCCGTGCGGCGCGCAAGAGCGAACGGTCGCGCAGCCAAATGATGGCCAGCGATGCCAGCATGCCGGCAGCAACCAGCGCCAGCGTGATGGCCGCGATGGTTTCGGGCAGCAGAAACGGGCGGAAGCGGGCGATGAGGGCCAGGACGACGCCCACGGCCAGGCCGGGCAGCGCGGCGCGGGGAGCCCAGAACACCGACTGACGAACACGGTCACGGCGATCCCAGCGGCGAACGATGCCGAGCAGAACTGCGCGATTGTCACTCAGGGATTGGGCCGCCACGGACGGACGATCTTTCGCTCACCCAAACGGAGTATCAGGCCGGCTCACGGTTCTGACGAGTGCGCCGGATGGCGGCCATGATCAGCAGCGCCGCCAGCGCCAGATAGATGATAGTGTACACGATCCACGGTGACAGCATCGGGATTGTGCCTCCACTGCTCGCCAGCGTGCCGTTCCAGAAGAGCGCGGACTGGCGCTCGACGAGTACCTGCTGGGAGTTGAGGGCGGCGGTCACCGGGCTGAGGCTGGTCAGCAGCAGGCCCGCATACACGAGCACGGTTTCCAGGGCGGGCTGATTGGTCACCGCGCCCGGATTGATCAGAAGCTGGTTGACGATTTCGAGCGCCAGTGAGCCGAGCAGCGGTACAGCGAACATCAAGACCGCCACCAGACCGTAGGCGCGGACGGTCGCCGTCAGCGAGCGGTCGTGCGCCGCCGAGAAGTAGATGCCGGTCGCGCCGAGCGCCAGCGCCGTTACCGCCAATAGCACGAAAACGATCACGACTTCGGTTTCGCCCACCCCGCCGAACAGAAAGGCGAGGCTTTGCAGCGGGAGAGCCGCCAGCAGCAGGACGAACAGGAAGACCAGCGCCCCTTCGAGCTTACCGACGACGAAGGCCGGGGCCGAAAGCAGCGTCGCCCGCAGCAGGTCGTAGGTCAGATGTTCGCGCTCGATGCTGATCGCGCCAGCCGTCGAAGCCGGGGCGATGAAGATGATCAGCAGCAGTTCGATGCCAGCGATGCCGATGAACAGCACACGGCCGGTTTCGCCCGCCGCTGCGCTGCCGTAGCCCGCCGTCGTGCTGTAAATGGCATAGAGCAGCAGGGTGAAGGCGCTCATCAGCCCGATGTAGACGGTGATGACGAGGAAGGCGCGCCCGCCGCGCATCCGGCCGCGCAGTTCGCGCAGGGCCACCGGATTGCGCCGGAAAGAGGCGCGTTCGCCCCACAGCCCGGCCCCGGCCCACGCGGCGAAGACCAGCGCCACCAGCCCGGCCGTGAAGCCGAGCGCGATGAGCAGGATGAGATTGCCGGCTGCAATCAGCGCCAGCAGGAAGGGCGACCATAGCTCACGGGCGGCCACCCCCACGCGCGCGGCGACCAAGCCAACGCCGTTGAACAGGCAGAGGGCTGCCACGGCCACCAGTCCACTGTCGGGCGCGCCGCCGCTGCGGAAAAGCAGCATGCCAGCGAGCGCGGGCAGCGGCAGGAACAGGCCGAGCAGCAGCGCCGCCAGCCCGATCAGCGCGCAGGCCGCAGCACCCCACGCCAGTATTCGCCCCTGCCGCTCCAACCGCTGATCGCGCGGGTCGAGCGAGGCATCACTCAGCGTCATCGAGCAGGCCCTCGCGCACATAAATCCGGACGGGCAGGCGTTGGCCGGGGATCTCGGCCGCCAGCCGGTAACCATTGTCGTCCATCCAGCCGTTTTCGGCCAACGGGCCGACGATGCAGCAGGTGTTCAGGTTGGGGTCGAGCAGGAACACGTCCGGGTTGATATCAGCCCACTGCGCCTCAAGGGTATTCAGTTCGGCGCGGCGTTCAGGCGGCAGGAAGTTGGGTGAAATCGGCGAGATGTAGCGGTAATCGTGCAGCCACAGATAGTAGTAATGCTCACCCTCGATGCGCGCATCGCGCGGCACATGGTCAAGAATCCATTGGGCGGCGGGAGGCGGTGGCGGCTTGATTGGCGCGCCAGCGACCAGCCGGGCGGCCGGGATTTGCAGCGTCAGGCCGAGCGCGGGAAGCAGGAACGCCAGCCCAAGCAGCGCCGTTCGCCGGGTGAGGCGGGCGGGACGCGCCGCCCGCTGCAAACCACGCGTCAGCAGCGTTGCTATCAGTAGGCCGTAGATCGGCGTCAGCGCGTTGGGATAATGATCCCAGGGCACGGCGGCCATCAGCGCCAGCGCCAGGTGGCAGAAGAGGAAGGCCAGCGCCAGCGTCACGTCAATGGCGGTACGCCGCCAGAGAGCCGCGCCGAGGCCCAGCGCGATCAGGATGAACTCGTAGCGCGAGTGGAAGATGATGCTTTGCAGGTGGCCCCACGCCGCTTCGAGCAGGCCGGCCAGGCCGACGGGCGTCCGCGATTCACGGGTGAGCAGGAAGGCCTGCAAATCGGGCAGCACCTGCAGGAGAAAGACAGCGCCCGCGCCGAGCAACCCGCCAGCCGCGAAGGCCCAGAACCCCGCTTCGGGCAGCCAGCGCCGCCTGCCGCCGTCTCGTGCCTGCGCGATATAACGCGGCAAATAGAGCGCCAGCGCCAGCGCCGGGCCAAAGCCGATGGCGTGATAGTGCGCGAACCAGCCCAGCCCGACCATCAGGCCGGCCAGCGCGTGCAGCCAGAGTTTATGGCGGCGCAGCGCCAGCCCGTACAACCATAAGCCGAGCGCGATAGCCAGCGCCAGCCCGGCGTCGTGGCGTATCCGCGCCCCGATCATGACGACGGCGCTGGCGAACAAGGCGAAGGCGGTCAGCCAGCCGGTCGCGCGGTCATAAAGCGCCGCCCCGGCCAACCCACCCACCACGACCACGCCGAGCGTGACCAGATAGCTGAAAAGGCGCGCTTCCCAGAAGCCGGCGCCGACGATGCTCAGCCACCAGGCCATCGGCAGATAGTAGCGTTGGACATCGTGGCCGCCGTAGGCCATCAGGTAATCACTGAAGTGGCCGGTGCGTAAATAGCCGACCGGCCAGGCCAGCAGCCAGCCCTCGTCGGTGATTTGGGTATAGGGATAGTAGGCCAGGCCGTAGACGCGCAGCAGCACGACGGCGGCCGCGCCCACGCCGAGCAGCGCCCAGCCCCAGCGCGGCAGGGGGCGGGCGGCCTGATCGGGCAGCAGCGTGAAGAGGGCCAGCGCCGCTGTGGCAGCCACGTTGAGCGCGGTGAAGGCGTAGATCCACTCCGGGCGCATAACCAGCCCGACCGCAAAACCGGCCGCGACCAGCCCGGCCACCAGCGCCCGGCGTGCCCACAGCGGCAGCCGCCAATCGCCAGCGGGTGTGCGCAAGCGCGGCCACAGCGCGGCGAAGCCAATTACGCCGAGGCTGAACAGCGCTGCCAATGCGACAAAAATCAGCAGGGAACGGCGGCCGGTCTTGCCCGGATCAAGGACATACAACGCCCAGCCAGCCAGCAGCGGCAGCTGCAGCGCCGCCAATACGACCCAGGCTGGCCGCGCCCGGTTCACAAGCCTCATACTATCGGTGCAACCTCTCTACCCACAAACCTCACCCCCTTGCCCCCTCTCCGGAATGGAGCGTGCAGGGGGCGAGGTTTGTGTACGCTCGTGGGCACACCCGACATCACCACGCATTCGGCAGGATGGATTCACCGGCAAGCGCCAGAAACGGGACGGGAACGGGGTTCGAATGCTATGTTACGATGCCCTTGGTCACGCGCATGAACATGGCTTCGAGGTCACGGGTTTCCTCGCTGAAGCCGAGGATGGCGATGCCCGCACCGTAGAGGGCCTGATTCAACTGGCTGACGCCCTCGTCATCACCCGTGAAGTCAATGCGCACGCGCGCCCGGCCGCCTTTCGGCTCCAGTTCGGTGACGCCCACGACATGCGGGATGTTACTGACCGTGGACTTGATGGCTTCGACCGCATCCTGATCCTTGAGCGTCACCGTGATCTCGCGGTGCGGCTGCAGCTTGGCGCGCATCTCTTCCATGCTGCCCTGCGCGATAACCTCGCCCGCTTCCAGAATGCCGATGTGCGTACAGATTTCGCTGACATCGGCGAGGATATGGGTCGAGAAGAAGATGGTCTTCCCCATTTTCGCCAGTTCGACCAGCAGTTCGCGGATTTCGACGCGGGCACGCGGGTCGAGGCCGCTGGCTGGCTCGTCGAGAATCAGCACAGCCGGGTCGTGGCAGAGCGTACGGGCCAGCGACAGGCGCTGCTTGAGGCCCTTGCTCAACTTGTCCACCATGTCATCGCGGCGGTGTGCGAGGTCAACCAGTTCGAGCAGGTCTTCAATCAGTTTCCGGCGCTCGCCTTCGGGAATGTCGTAGCAGGCCGCGAAGAAGTCGAGGTACTCCCACACGCGCATGTCGTCATAGACGCCAAACTCATCCGGCATGTAGCCGATGGCACGGCGCACTTCCCGTGCATCCTGCAAGGTTGACAGCCCGTTCACCCAGGCTTCGCCGGAGGTCTGGCGGGTGAGCGTGGTGAGTATCCGCATGGTGGTCGTTTTGCCAGCGCCGTTCGGACCAACGAAGCCGTAAATCGCGCCGCGCGGCACGGCCAGCGAGATACCGTTGACGGCGGTGAACTTGCCGAACCGCTTGACGAGGTCCTGGGTTTGGATGATCAGGTCTGTCATCATGCCTCGCTGGATGACCGGCGTGAAGGTGGCCGTTGGAGCGTGACGAGATGTCCAGTATACCCGCGCGGCGGTTTGGCGGGCCAACCGGCTACCGGGCGGTTAATCGCGCGCTGCGGAGAGCACCGCTGAACCGGCGAAGCTGGGGCGGCTGGTGAACCGCCCCGGCGGGCGAATGAACGGCGTTGGCGGCCCTACTCTGTCAGCGGCTTGTCGGCCAGCAACTCGTCTGCCAGCTCGACCATCGCGCTAATGTCATCGAGCGCGCGCTGCAGGCCCTTGTGAATGCCGCGCAGGTGGCTGGCGTAGGGCGCGTAGTCGGGCTGCTCGAGGCGGGCGTTGGCTTCGGCCAGTACGCCGCCCCAGTCGCTCTGCACGCGGCGCAGCGCGCCGAGCAGCAGGCTCAGTTCATCGGCCATGCTCAGGTTGAGCGCCTCAGTGGGCAGCCCAACCGATGCGACATAGGCGTTGGGGTCGGCCCGCAGGGTATCGCGCACCTCAGCGAAGGCGGCGCGGGTGAGGCGGGCTTCGTTCAGGGCGCGTTCCACCGGCACCAGCAGCGCCTGGAATGGCGCGAGGGCGGCTGTTTCCTGCTGACGCAGCTCGCGGTAAGCCACGTCCAGCTCGGCCTTGCTGCCTTCGCCGGTCGTCTTGAGCAGATAGCTTTGGTAGCGGCCCTGCTCACGAATGGCGCGCATATTCTCGCGCGCTTCCTCGCGCAGGCCGATCAGCTTCGTGCGGTATTCCTCGGCGTATTCCTGGCCAAGCAGGGCTTCTTCCTCATCAATCTGGCCGTCCCGCTCAACTCCCTCGAACATCAGCGCGTATTCATTGGAGATCTGTTCCAGTTCGCTGGCAATTTCCTGTGCGGTTCTCATAGCCTGCGCTCCCAAACTCTGCATTTGCCTCATGTGCGACCATAATTGTAACGTGCTTGCCCGCCAGCGCGCATGGCAAGTGCGGTAATGCGCAGCGCAAACGCATCAGATCACCCGCGTAAGCCCTCACCCTTAGTCCCTTTCCCTCGGGGAGAGGGAAACTGGCCTGCTGGGCGCGCCATTCACCCCTTCTCCATGAGGAAGAAGAAGGGGCCGGGGATGAGGGCTTCAGGCAATGACGGTAGCTTGATGCGTTTGCCCTGGCACGCCTGTGTTTGTCGGTTCAGGCGGATTTCTGTTATCGTTAGCCTGTTCTGAACGCGCCTGAGCAGTTTTGCGTGCACCGGGGCTGTTCGCCATCAGCCGGGGCTTTTTGTGGCCAGTCCGAACTTCGCAGTCGAACACTTCTATTACGGACAGCTGGTGACCGCCGGGCGGTTAATTGGCGACCCGCGGCTGCTGGCGGCCTCACCCGGCGTGCGGCCTGAGCAAGTGGTCGAGGCGATGCAAACGGCGCGCCTGCCCGCTCCGCCCGGCGATGCGGCCAGCGCCTTCGGCCTGATGCACGGTTCCAGCACACCATTCTTCCTCGTGCAAGCGGCGGCGACGGCAGGGCAGCACGCGGCGCGCCATGTGTTGATCGTCCCGCCCGACGCCCTGCGCGCGTTGGCGGGCAACCTGCGAACGCTCATGCAGTTCGTGCAGCCGGTCATGCCGTTGTTCGAGATGATCGGTCAGCAGTTGCCGCCGCTGACCATCGCCCAGCCTGCCCCAACGCCGCCGGCGGCTCAGGAATCGGCGATGCTCGACCTGATGACGTTCACGCGGGACAGACTGAACGTGATCGAACGCCTGCTGGCGGCCGTTGTGCAAGGCGCGCCGCTCTGTGTCGCGCGCGCCCCGGCCGACCTGTCGAAACGCGTGGCCTTCATCGAAGGGCTGCTGGCCCTGCTGCCTCCGCCCGCCCGCTACGGTATCACTTTTGCCAGCCACGCCGAACCAGACAACCGCCTGAACGCACAGATCCGCTTTATGGCCGAGCTGCCGGACGATGCGCCGCCGGAAGCCATGCTGTACAACTGGGGCGACAGCAAGCTGACTGGCGCAAAGGTCGAGGACGAGTACAGCGGATTCATCGTTAGCCAACTGCGGCTCGATACCGGGCTGGTCATTCAGCAAACACGGGCGCTCACGCCGGTGGCGGGCTGGCGCATTCGCCGGGGCGACAGGCTGGCTGATGCGCTGGCCTATGCGTCGTACCGGCTGGCGGTGGATAACTCGGTCACCAATCATCTGCCCGTGGAGGCCCAAGATGTCGCGGTGGTGCTGGCCGGCGATCCAACGTTGTCCGAGCAACTGCGCTTCGCCTATGTGCGCCATCTGCTGGCCTTCGCGCTGGCGCTTGATGAGGAATCCAATGCCGACCTGCTGCTCGGTATCGCCAAGGGCCAACCGGACCTGGAACGGACGCTGCTCGACGAGTTGAACGCGGCGACCATCGAAGGCAAGGGCGACCTGGTCTTCCGCCGCGTCAACCACTGGCTCAACCTCAGCGACGGTTTCAGCGGCATGTACTGGAACGACCTGCTCGTGCGCTCGGGCGTGGCCACCGCTGAACTGCTGGCGCAGGCGGGCGATGCCGAGCGTTTGGAGGCGTTCCTGCACGAGCTGCGCGGTTCGGCACATGCCAGTGACTTCGCGCCGGTGATGCCGCGCCTGATCGAAATCTCGTACGGGCTGGCGGGGACGAACCGGCAGCTCGCGCAAACGGTCTTCGCGCTGGCGGCCTCGTTCCTCCCCGCCGACCGGCTGCAGCGCGTTGCCGGCGCGAAGCCGCTGCTCACCCAGCTTCCGCCCGCTATGAGCCAGCTGCTCGCCTACATCACCCAGCAGGATCGCGGGCAGCCGCCGGCCGGGCTGCTGGCGCAGGCCATCAGCGAATTCGACGAATCGTGGCGGCCGATCCTCTACATCCGCCTGACGGAAATGGCGCTGCTCTCCGGCCGCTTCGACCTGATCGATTCGGCGGCTCTCACTGGCGTGCTGCACGCCGCCAGTACCCACTGGGGCGATACCTACGAAGCCACCCTGCGCTGGATCGCCGGTTCGATGAGCGGCGATGACCTGCTGCCAGCCTTCGATGCGCGCAGCCGTAACGTGCTGCTGCAAATTCTGCTCGTTCGGGGGGCTTACCGCGAACTGGCGGGCGAGTTGGGGCGGCACAACCGGCTGTTCTATCCCGCCGACCGGCAGCTTCAGTTCGCCGGGGTACTCCACAGCCTGTTCTTTGAGACCAGCATTGCTCCTGAGCAGGTGAACAATGCCCTGCACCAGCTGGCGGGCCTCGGCCTCAAGCCGCTGCCACTGGCCATGGCCTACTTCGGAGCCTTGCAGAAGCACCGCTGGCCGGATGAAATGATCGGGCTGATGGACGAGTTGACCGGGCTGATCTACGCCAACCGCCTGATCGCCGAAGCTGTCCCGGTTGAGATGCTCGTGGATCTGTTCAATGTACATGTGGCGCGGCGGGCCGATGAGCAGGCCGCGCAGGTGGCATCGCTGCTGCCCGCCCCACTGGCGCGGCGCGGGGAACAGGGCGCGGGGACCATGGCGCAGGTCTACAAGGCGCTGTCGTGGAACGCCGTCGTGCGGGCCGCCGGCCTCGACGCGCTGCGCGGCTATGTGCGCCGCCTGCCCGATCATACGGCCGTGCGCGCCATCAATCTGCTGGGGCGCGACCTCGGCGCGGACATTAAACAGGAACTGGAAGCGACCGTCTCGCTGCGCCAGGTGATGGGCGAGCAGGAACTGGGCGAATGGGCTGAAGCCTTGCACACTACCAGCCAGTTTCTCCGCGATACCGGCATCACGTATGCCGACAAGAACCAGTATCCACTGCTGACCGTGCTGCTCAGCGACCTCGACAGCCTGAGCGGTGGCGTGGCGCGGCAGGAACGGCACGCGCTGGCCGCCGCTGTCATGGAACTGGCGCGCCTGCTCGTCGCCGCCGCTGACCAGCACCACAAGCTGCACCCACGCGAGAGCGACACCCAGACCGAGCAACTGCTGACCGGCAATGGAACGGCATCGAGCGTGCTGGATGTTTTCCGGGTGCTGGGCGGTTTCTTCGCGCGCGGGCGGCAAATCGAGCATCTTGAGAAAGTGGTTCCGCAGCACCCGCTGGGCGGACGCCCGTCGCACGAACTGCTCAAGGAAATCGAGACGGCCAACCGCACGCTGGCCACGGCGCTGCGGGCTATCCCCACCGACCGGAAGATCTCGCTTGCGGCGCGCGCGCTGCAAGGCGAAGCCGAATGCCTGTGGAACCTGCTCTCCATGCAGGAACGGCGCACCCTCGAACCGGACCTCGCAGCGGATTTGCAGGGCATTGCCAACTGGGCGCTGGCCATTGCCGGCAAGCCGGATCGCAAGGTGCTGCAAGATGACAGCAGCGTTTCGAAGAAGCTGATGCTGCTGACCAAACGCCCCGAATCCACGCTCGAATTCTACCGCTTCATGAGCGGATACTTCGGGCGGCGCTAGGGTGTGTATGCAAAGGCCCTCGCCCCCCGCCCCTTCTCCCTCATGGAGAAGGGGAGAACCGCCCGCTAGGCGGGCGCCAACTCCCTCTCCCTGCGGGAAGGCCGCACGTGCGATTTGAGGCGTTTGCCCTACAGCAGTGACACTGCAACCATTGCGGAATCTCGTTATACTCACAGGTAGAAAAACTACGGCGGGGCGCGCGTTGGCCCTGCCGTTCTTGTCCGCTTGAAGGTCTCGGAACTCTCGTGCCGCGTACAACGAACAAGGCTTCGTCTGGGAAGACGCCGGTCAGCAACGGCGCTGCGCCTGTGCCTGACCTGCGCATCAATGGCGAACGCATGCGCCAGGAATTCGACGCGCTGGCTCAGATCGGCGCGACGCCGGAGGGCGGCGTGACGCGCATGGCGCTCTCGACCGAAGACCTGCAGGCGCGCAACTGGTTCGCCGAACGCATTGAAGAGTCCGGCCTGTACCTGAAGGATGATGACGCCGGAAATCTGAGCGTCGTGCTGCCGGGTACTCATGGGGATGCGCGAACGCTGTTGATCGGCTCGCATCTCGATTCGGTACCTAATGGCGGCCGCTTCGATGGCTCGATTGGCGTGCTGGCCGGGCTGGAGTGTCTGCGCACCATCCGCGAAGCGGGCATGCGGCTTCCCGTTCATCTCGAAGTCATTGACATGACCGACGATGAGGGCTGCTGGAAGGGATTATTCGGGGCGCGGGCGTTGGCCGGCGCCCGTGAGTTTGGTGAACTGAACCTTTCGCGGGGCGATAACGGGCCATTTCGCGCTGCACTGCGGCGGGCCGGCATTGACCTCCAGTTGGTCGGCCGCGCACGCCGCCCGCCGGAATCGCTGGCGGGCTTTCTCGAACTGCACGTCGAGCATGGTTCCCGCCTGCAGCGTTCCGACACCTCGATTGGCGTGGTGACTGGCATCGTCGGGCGGCGCACTTATCGCGTCGCCTTTCACGGTGAGGCGGGCCATTCTGGCACAACCGATATGTACAAGCGGCGCGATGCGCTGCGCGGCGCGGCGCTGTTCATCGTGCGCGCCCACGACCTGGTACGGGATCGGTTCAACGACGGCATTTTCAACTGCGGCAACGTCGAGGTCAAACCGGGCGCCTTCAACATCATCCCCAGCGATGCGAGCCTGACCGTCGAGATACGCCATGTCAATGCCGAGCTGATGCAGGCGATGGAAGCGGCCCTGCTCGCCGTCGCCCGCGAGTGCGCCGCGTCCTTTACGCTCAGCGTGACGATTGACCTGGTTCAGCAGATGCCCGCCGCCACGATGGACATCGGCATCGTTCAGGCCATCGAGCAGGCGGCCGATGGCCTCGGTCTCAGCCACATGCCGCTGGTGAGTTACTCGGGCCATTCGGCGCAGGTGTTGGGTCAGGTCACATCCAGCGGCATGATCTTCATCCCGTCGGTGGGCGGTATCGGCCATCACCCGAGCGAATTCACGCCGTGGGAAGATGTGGTGGACGGGGCCAACACGCTGCTGCGCACCATTCTCATCTGGGCGATGCGCGATGGTCATCGCCGTGGACGCAGCCGGCGCGGGGCGGGCGCTGAAAGTTGAAGGAAGGGCGCAATCGTGTCCATAATCGAGGCGTCGAAAGCACGGCTTTTTGCTGAATTGAATCGGCGCTTTCAACCTGCAACGTTCAACTCAGGATTTGGGCTATGACCGATGATCGGGCTGTTGCGCTCGAAGCGATTGCCGCGCAGGTGCAAACCTGCACCCGCTGCGCGCTGCACAAAAGCCGAACGAAGGCCGTACCTGGCGCGGGCAGCCCGTATGCCGAGATTATGTTCATCGGCGAGGGGCCCGGCTACAACGAAGACAAGCAGGGCCTGCCCTTTGTCGGGCGCTCGGGCAACTACCTCACCGAGCTGATCGAGTCCATCGGGCTAACGCGCGGGGATGTGTTCATCACCAACGTCGTCAAGTGCCGCCCGCCGGAGAATCGCGATCCGCTGCCCGACGAAATGGCCACTTGCCGCCCCTATCTGGATGAGCAGCAGGCCATCATTGATCCGCTGGTAATCGTCACGCTCGGCCGCTTCAGTATGGGGCGCTATTTCCCGGGCGGAAAGATCACGGCTATTCACGGCCGCCCGAAATACGAAGGCGGCCGGGCCTACATCCCGCTGTTTCACCCGGCGGCCGTGCTGCGTAACCCGGCGCTCGAAGAGCCGATGGCCGAGGACTTCCGGCGCATTCTTGACGTGCTGGCCGAGGTCAAGCGCCGCCGTGCCGGAGATGTAGCAGATGAAGCGCCTGCTGAAGCGATGGCCGAAGCGCCGATCGAAGTACCGCCGCCGGCTGCACCCCCGGCGAAGACCGCGCCACCCCCGCCCGCTTCACCGCAGCGCAGCCTGTTCGAGACGCTCCCGCCCGAACCAGCCGCGCCAGCCGCCCCGCCAGAGCCGCCGCCATCGCCCGATGACAACAAGCCGACGCAGTTGAGTTTGTTCTAGAGCACGTAATGAAAACTGCACGGGATGTAGGGTTCGCTCGCTAGCGAACCCTACATCCCGGCCCGCTTCGCCCTGCTTTCCCCATTTGATGTCAGCACAACCGACGACTAAGGCGCTATCCAGCGGCTCATCTGCTGAGAGTGCCGTTCTCCTGGCACGCCGATTGTTCATCCGCTGCCGGTCACTCCGTCAGGCGGTAGTGCCGCAGCCAGTGCGCCAGCGCAGCGTGGGGCAGCGCGTGCAGCGTGTGGCCGTCGCGGCCGGTCATTGTCCTAGCGGCCACCAGCGCGTTGAGGATCGCTTCCTCAACCGATTCAACGGCCGCCAGGAAAAAGTCATCGAGCGCGGCGCTGTCGTCGTTGAAGCGTTCCGCCGAACTCGTCACCGCGCCTGGCATGTGAGGATGGCGGCTGGTGGTCGAGAACGCAATCACGAAGTCACCGCTCTGGTCGCTGCTGATCGCGCCGGTTCGGGCCAGCCCAAGCGCCCCGCGCGTCGCTAGCCGCCGCAGTTGAACGGCCGACAGCGGCGCATCGGTCGCCAGGACCATGATGATCGAACCCGCACCCGGTTCAGGCATGTATTGTTCGAGCAGGTGCGACCCGACGGGGGCACCCAGCACGCGCAGTTCGGGGCGGCGGCCCATGTTCGTTTGCACCAGCGCCCCAACCGTGAAGCGCCCGCCCAGCACCAGCCGCGATGCCGTGCCGATACCGCCTTTGAATTGATAGCAGGCCGTGCCGGTACCTGCCCCCACGCAGCCTTCCGCCACTGGGCCGGCGGCCGCGCCGTCAATCGCCGCCCAAACGTGTTCCTGATGGATGTGCCGGCCGCGCAGATCGTTGAGAAAGCCGTCGTTACATTCGGCGACGACCGGATTGACCGTACCCGTGGTCAGGCCGATTTCGGGGTGTTCGCGCAGCATCCACGCCACCAGCGCATCGGAGACGCGGCCGACGTTGAGCGTACTGGTGAGGATGATGGGCGTTTCAAGCGAACCGCGCTCGCGGATCTGTTCGAAGCCGGCCGCCTTGCCGAAGCCGTTGAGCGAAAAAACCCCGGCCGCCACTTTCTGGCGAAACAGGCTGCCGGCATGCGGAACGATGGCCGTTACACCGGTGCGAAGCGGGCCAACGCCTTCCACCAGCGGGCCTTCGCCCTCGGTTCGGGTGACATGCCCTACCCGCACGCCTGGGACATCGGTGATGGCATTCAGTGGGCCGGGCGGCAGACGGCCGGGAACAACTCCAAAATCGCGCAGGCGCATGGACGAACTCCTATCAGGAACCGAACACGACGCCATGACGTTACCGCGTTGCGGTGAATTGGAGAAATGGCGGTTTGGCGGCGTGACACGGCAAGCGCAACAAGAGCCGGTCATTGCCTGAACCACCCCACCCCCGGCCCCTCTCCGCGTGCGGAGAAGGGAGTTCATGGCGCGTTCGAGCTTCCCTGGTGCGGATTAGCGGCGTCAAGTTACGCGCCTCCCGCCGCCTGGCCCCCAATCGTACGGGGTTCCGCTCACGTAACGCCGGTTGGCGCTCGCAAGCTGTGTTATTCTGTGTCCAACGCTTGAAGCGCGCCTTGTCTGTTGCCGTGCGCCGCGAGGGAGACCCATGCGCCGTTCACTCCTGCTTCTCTTTCCGTTCATCCTTATTCTGGCGCTGGCCGCCTGCGAAAGCGGTGGTCAGTCCGCACAGACCGGCCAGCGGCCCAGTAATGCGATTGATGTCAGCATCATCTACGCGCCCGAGTCCGAGCAGTACATGCCGCAGGTCATCGCCGACTTCAACCGTATCTCGGCCGAGGGGCGCAACCCGGTCACTGGCCAGCCGTGGGCACAGGGCGAAAGTCCGATTTGGATCACGGGCAAGCCCGGCTCATCGGGTACGGTGATGCAGGGCATTGTCAACGCCATCATCGCGCCCAACAACCAGAACGTCGAGCGCCCGGTGATCTTTGAGCCATCGGTCAGCCACTGGCTGGCGCTCGCCAATTATCAGTCCGGCCGCGACCTGTTCAATCTGGCCGATTCGCGCGCGACGGCCCTCGCTCCGGTGGTTATGGCAATCTGGGAAAGCCGTCTCAACGCCATTCGCGAGACGGTTGGCTATGACGATATCGGCTGGGAAGAGCTGCTTGGCGTGCTCAACAGCGAGAACGGCTGGCAGGACTACGGCCTGCCCAACGCCCGCCGGACGGTTTACTACGGCCACACCAACCCCAACGTCAGCTCGACCGGTCTTTCGACCCTGATCGGCGAGTTCTACGCCAGCGCGCGCGCCAACGGCTTCGACGGCCGCCGCCTGACGCTCGACCAGGTGCGCGACGAAACGGTGCAGCAGGGCGTGCGCGACATCGAGGAACTGATTCGCCATTACTCGACCCGCACGACCGAGTTCAAGGAATACATCGCGCAGGGTCCAGAATACCTCGACTTCGTGGCGCTGGAAGAGAACGACCTGATTTACATCAACCGGGGCCTGACCGAATACCGCCCGCCCGAACGGCTGGTGGCGCTTTACCCGAAGGAAGGTACTTTCTGGCACGAGCACCCGATGGGCATCGTCAACGCCAGTTGGGTGACGCCCGAGCAGGCGGCCGCGGCCCGCGTCTTCGTGGATTACGTGCTGACCGAGCCGGTGCAGCAGGCGATCATGGCCCAGGGTTTCCGCCCCGCCAACCCGGATGTCGAGCTTGGCTTCCCGTTCGTCGAGGAAAACGGCGTGGATCCGTCACAGCCGCGCGCCGTACTGGACGTGCCGGCCCCTGACGTGATCGCCGCCATTCAGCAAAGCTGGGCCTTCGTCAAGAAGCAGGCCGATATTGTGCTGCTGATTGATACCTCTGGCTCGATGCAGAGCGAGAACAAGATCGGGCAGGCGATTCAGGCCGCCGAAGTCTTCCTCAACGCCACCGAGTCGAACAACCGCATCGGCCTCACCACCTTCAGCGATATCGTCGAGGAACGGGTGCCACTCGGCAACGCTGAAGCGGTCAGCGACCAGATGGCCAGCCACATTCGCAGCCTGCGCGCCGATGGCGGCACCGAACTGTACATGGCCCTGCGCGATGTGGTGACCGAGATGGACAAGCAAGGCGAGGAGAACCGTATCCGCGCGGTGGTCGTGCTCAGCGACGGCGCCGATACCGGGGACGAGGGCGTGACGCTGCAGGATGCGATTCGCGCCATCGAGGCCAGCCGCGACTCGCTCAACCCAATCATCGTCATCCCGGTTGCTTACGGCAGCGACGCCGACATTAACGCGCTGAATGCCATCGCTCGCGCCAGCGCCACCCGCGTGCAATCCGGCGATACCGACAGCATCCTGCGCGTGCTGCAAATCATCAGCAGCTACTTCTAGGTAAAGAGAAGTTGAAGGTTGAAAGTTGAAAGGGACGACGGCTGGAAGGTAATGAATGATGGCCTTCCAGTTTCGTGCCCTCAGCTTTGTGCTTTCAACTTTCAACTTCTTACTCTCTTCTACTCCACCCAGTTCGAGAGCGCC
>JAEURB010000425.1 GCA_016788435.1 Anaerolineae bacterium
CCCGCCTGAGCGAACCATCTGCCATTCTCTCCGCCGATACGACGGTCATCTTTGACGGGCGGATTCTGGGCAAGCCCGCTGATGCCAGCGAGGCCCGCGCCATGCTGGTGGCTCTGCGCGATACGGCGCATACGGTTTGCACTGCGCTGACGCTGCGCTCTACCGGCGCGCCGGAACGCAGCCGCACCGAGCACACCATCACGACTGTCATCATGCGTCCGTATACAGATGCCGAAATCGAGGCTTATATCGCCAGCGGCGACCCGTTCGACAAGGCGGGCGGCTATGCCATCCAGCACGTGGGCTTTGCCCCGGTAGCGCGCATCGAGGGCAGCCAAAGTAACGTGGTCGGCCTGCCGGTCGAAACCCTGCGCGTGATGCTGGAAGACTTTGACCTGATATACTGAAGTTGAAAGTTACGAGTTGAAAGTTGAAAGTAAAGTTACGAGTTGAGAGTGGAAAGTGGAAAGACATACAGTTTGGGTTGTGTGTGCTAACTCATCAAGCGCAGAAACATTGCTCTGATTCTGCGCTTTCAACTTTCAACTTCTTCCCTTGCCTTTGGAGTTCGCCATGCGCCTGCAAGATATGACGTGGATGGATGTCGAGAGCTATCTGGAGCAGGATGACCGGATCATCCTGATCACTGGCGCCACCGAGCAGCATGCCTACCTCAGCCTGCTGACGGATATCCTGATCCCCTCGCGGCTGGCGCTGGCCGCCGCCGAACGAACCGGCGTACTGATCGCTCCGGCGCTCAACTTTGGCGTCAGCCCGCTGTTTGCCGAGTTCCCCGGCACCATCAGCCTCAGCAACGAAACATTCAGCCAGGTACTGGTCGAAACCGTCCAGAGTCTGGCCTACCAGGGCTTCCGCTCGTTCTTCGTGCTGAACGGCCACGGGGGTAACAAGCCGCCCGCCGCCTTGCTCGATATGGCGCGTGGCGACGAAATCGTGTTCGACTGGTACGACTGGTGGACATCCGAGGCGGCGCGCGCGTTCGAGGCACATTCCGGCCTCAAGGTCGGCCATGCCAACTGGGGTGAGAACTTCCCGTTCGTGCGCGTGGGCGATATTCCGCAGGGTGACAAGGAACCTGTCAATCTCGACCAGATCGAGGAGCGCGTCCCGGTGCGGACGATCATCGGCGATGGCAGCTTTGGCGGCCCGTATCAGGTGGATGATGCGCTGATGACATTGCTCTTCAATACCGTCGTGGATGAGATCGCCGCCCGCCTCGCCGCCCTGCACGGGGCGTAACGCAGCGATACCCTGCACCCTCCAACTTCAACCTCACCCCCGGCCCCTCAGCCACTCTGAGAATGCCGAGGGAGCAGTAGTTGTCTTCTGGGCGAGGACTTCGGCTCCGCTGCGGGTTCTAAACCCGCAGCTAGCCAACTGCTGGATGCCAGCTTTGGGCTGTGTGTTTGGTTACGGGGCGCCTGTGTCATTTTGTTAAGCCACATCAGCGCCGCCCGTTTCATGATTTCTGGCAATTTATCCAAATGAATCTGGAATACAGCACAGTATGCTTTACGCAGGGAGATAAGGAGGAAGACGATGTGCTCGCCAGAAGTCGCAAAAGCCGTTCAGGATCGCATTGCCCGTGAAGGCCGCCCGGCCTTGAGCCGCCGCAACTTTCTGAAACTGGGGGGAGCCGCCGCCGCCGGGCTGGCGGTCGCGCAGCTCGGCCTGACTGCCCGCCGCGCCGCCGCGCGAAGCAGCGAAGGTGCCCTTCCCGCCGTCATTGACCTCAGCTACGTATATGCCACCAGTGTGCCCACCTACACGCCCGGCGAAGAACCGGCGCGCAGCACCGTCGTGACCGTTCAGGACAACGGCTTTTACATTCAGAAGTGGGAGCTTTTTGAGCACTCTGGCACGCACATGGACTTCCCGGCGCACTTCATCGCCGACGGCACGACGGTGGATAACTACGACGCGTCGCTGCTGGTTGGCCCATCGGTCGTCATTGACATTAAGGCCAAGGCGGCAGAGAACGCCGATGCGATGCTGGAAGCGGCGGATATCGAGGCGTGGGAAGCGGCCAACGGCGAGATTCCGGACGGTGCGATTGTCCTCATGAACAGCGGATGGGGGCAGTACTGGAACGATGTCGCAGCCTTCCGCAACGCGGACGCCGGCGGCGTGATGCACTTCCCCGGCTTCAGCGGCGAAGCCATACAGTGGCTGCTGGACAACCGCAATATCAACGGTATCGGGGTGGACACGCTGAGCCTCGACCCCGGCAACTCTGCCACCTTCGACGCGCACTACACCATACTGGGCGCCGAAAAGTACGGCCTCGAAAATGTCGCCAACCTCGATGAACTGGCCGCCCACCCCGGCGCGCTGGTGGTGGTGGGCGTCAACCGCTGGGAGGCGGGTTCCGGCGGCCCCGGCCGCGTGCTGGCGCTGGTGCTGTAACCCCCGGCTGAACCGATAAACCTGTTCCACAGCGCCCCCTCGTGCGAGGGGGCGCACGTTTCAGAAGCCACAGCGCGGTAAGCCCAATCGCCGTTTGCCGCGCAACCGCCCAGGACATGTATACGTAGTTAGGTGAAGGAGAGGCGCAACGGCCAGCTGTGCGCCGTGCGTGGCCTGCGTTCACACGGCGGGCGGCCTGCACCATGTTACAATTGGCATGTTGATTGACACGGGGGAGCATCCATTCGTATGGCTGCATGGTGGGGAACTCGCAGCGCTGTTTCGCAGCGTCTGCGGCTGGAAGTCGAGGCAATGCGCGCCACCTTCGGCGAAACGTTCAAACTGGTCGTGCCACCGGCGGGCGGCCTGCTGTATTGGGAGGGCAGCGCCGAAATCAATCTCTCGACGCTCAAAGACCCGGTTCACTGGCTGAAGATCGTTTACCTCAACGATTACCCGAACCGCCCGGCCGAGGCTTATGTGCTCAAGCCGCGCGTTTACAGTGAGAAACATCAGTACGAGGACGGGCAGTTGTGCCTGTTCAACCCGAAGGACGGCGAGCATTACGGCTGGAACCCGAGCAAATCCACCGCCGTGACGGTAGCCGCCTGGGCCATTCAGTGGCTGTACGCCTATTACACCTGGCGTGCCACCGGCGCGTGGCCCGGCATCGAGGAACGGGTGGACCCCAACACGCCGCTGCCCCCCCGGATGCGGAGGTAAGCCATGTTCACGCGAACCCCGCGCAGCGTACCCAATCTCGTCGTCGCCCGGCGTGTGCTGGATCGGATGCTGGACGCCGCGACCGAGTACATGGCCGATGAAACCGGCGAGGCGATGGTCGGGCTGGTCGTGCCCGGCAGCCAGCCCGGCGCGCCCGCCACGCTCTACGTGCTCGATACGATCGCGCCGGACGAGAGTGCCGTGCGCCAGATGCACACCTTCCAGCAAGGCGACGAACGGCAGGACGAACTGATTTGGTGGCTGCAGGAGAACTGGCGGATCGTACGCGAAAAACGCGGCCTGCTCGGCCAGGTTATTCGCGGCAAGTTCGATGTGCCGCTGCGCTATCTGGGCGACTGGCACAAGCAGCCCGGCTTCATGATCCAGCCGAGCGGTGGCGACCTGATGACGGCGCTCGACTGGCTGGAAGACCCGGATAACCAGTCCGATTTCCTGCTCGCGCCCATCGTTACGCTCGGTCATCCATCAACCGTCTTCGAGGGCAGCGCGCAGGCCAATTATCTGATGATGTCCACCGGCGGTGGCGAAGCTCTGCGCGTGGACTTCTGGTACATTGACCTTAAATCGCAGATCTTCCAGCCCATCGCGCCCGCCGTTTACCCGGACGACCAGCTTCCCCTGCTCGTTGGGTACCCCTGGCATTTGATTGACCGGAAGCGCACCGAAGCCGAGCTGGCCCTGCTCGACAAGGAAGGGCTGTTCCATTCGATTACGCTCTACAACGCCGATGGCGAATCGCCGCTGGAAGTATGCTTCCTGACCGCCCGCGTGGGGGCCGACAAGCTGTTCATCGCCGTCACGCCCGCCGATTACCCGAAGCGCCCGCCGCAGATTCGCGTGGCGCCGTTCATGCACCTGCGCCCCGGCGAAGACCTGTATCACGTCTTCGAGGCGGCCTGGAAGCAGTCGCAGCCGGTTACGCTCGCGCTGGAGTGGTCACCGTCGGTCTATCTGGCCGATGTCATCCGCGCCGCCGAGGACAAGCTGGGCATAGTGCGGCCAGCCCCCAAAGCGCCAGAGCCAGCGCCCCCGGCCACAAAGCCTGAACCGGCTAGCCCGGCGCACGACGAGCCGCCCGCGCCGGAAACGGAGACTCCGTCATGACCTTTGACCGCGTCGAACGGCTGATCGGCCGGGGCAACCTCGAACGTCTGGCCGAAAAGCGCGTGGCCGTATTGGGGTTGGGCAGCGGTGGTGGGTTCGCTGCGCTCAGCCTGGCGATGAGCGGCGTGCGCCGTTTCGTGCTGGTGGACGACGACGTGCTGGAAGCCGCCAATCTGGTGCGACATGTGGCCGATGACCGCTACCTC
>JAEURB010000439.1 GCA_016788435.1 Anaerolineae bacterium
CGTGGGTGATTCGATGCGTTTGCCCCGATGCTCGCGCAATGTATAAAAACCATTACGATGGTTTGACATCGGACGTAATACAAACTACGCTGTGACTACAGTGGCAAAAAGCGGCACGCTGCCTTGGGTTCGATTCTCGAAGTCCGCTGGCAGAGCGCCGCTTTTGCGTGGATTCTTACAAAGCGGAGAAGATAGTCATGAAACGCTGGGGCGCGTGCCTCCTCTTCGGTCTTGCCCTCCTCGCCATAACACCCTTCACCGTGCCGGCTCGCGCACAAGAACCAGTGCTCGGCGACGGCTCCTACTCACCCTTTATTGTTGGCGATGGCGTGTTGCGGTTGCTCTATCCCACCGGATGGGCTCCCGATGGCCAGGCGCTGAGTGCCAACACCCTCGTCTTCTTCAGCGACGAGGCGCTGCTTGGCCGCCCGGCCGATACGGCTTATGCGCCCGGCGAAGCCAGTCTCGCCCTGACGCTCATCCCCACTGCCGATCTGGCGCGTTTTGGCCTCCCCGGGAACTCGGTACTGCAGGCGCTGCTCGGCATCGTCGGCGGCTTGCGCGCCTCGGCCACCGATGAGACGGGCGCAAGCCGCCTGAGCTGGACCTTGCCGCAGCTCAATCCCGCCGCCGGCAACCGCCCCGAAATGGCCCAGGCTTCACTCTCCCTGCCCGGCGAGTTCGAGCGTGACCTGTACCTGTGGCCGGTCTCCGATGACCTGTGGGCTTTGCTGACCGCCAGCACCGCGCCCGGTGAACGGGCCACGCTGGCCGATGCTTCCGAGGTCATGCTGCAAAGCGTGCAATTGGATGGGTCTGTCGAAGCGCTGCTGGCCGGCTTCGCTGAACTGGGAGGCGCATCATGATCCGCCGCCGTTGGGCGTTTCTGTTCGCGCTGGTCTTCGTCTTTTCATCCGGGCTGGTCGTGCTCAATCGCCCGGTAGCCGCGCAGAGTTCCGGCTGCAGCGCGGTGAGCACTCTGAGCGGAATGTATGACTTCATGGATTCCCGGAACATCACCGGGGACTTCGTGGCTGGGGAAACGATTTCAGCCAGCGCCGTAGGTGACCCCTCCGGGCTTCCCATGCCTATCACGCTCAACGTCAACGGTCACTTCAGCAATCCCTACGTCATCCCGTCCAACGGCAGCTACACCGTCACCGTCAGCAACGGCCCGGATGCGGTCATCGCCACTGTAAGCTGCAGCGCCAGCGGTGGCCAGAACCCAGGCACGAACCCGTCGTGGAGCGGTTATGCCGATGGCCGCCTCAACCCCGACCCGGCCGAGTACTATTCGCTCTGGTGCAGCGGCGGCAATCTGGCCGTCTACCGTGCGCTGAACGGCCAGGGTGTGCTGCTCACGTCCTTCCCGCTTGGCGAGATTCAGGCGCTGGCCGTGGGTGGGCAGTCGGCCGCCTCCGACAGCGCGGGCGGAAGGATGACCCTCTGGCGGGCGGATCAGGATGCTTTCGTGCTCAGCGGCAACAACGGCAACAACGCGCCGAACGAAGGCTCGAAGTCGTTCAGCCTCAGCCAATGCCTGGCGCGCAACGGTGGGCCGGTGGCCACCGCGTCGAATACACCCGTTCCGCGGCCGCCCAATACTGCCGTTCCCACCATCACCCCATCGTTTACGGCCTCCAATACCGCCAGTCCCACCATCACTCCGTCGTTTACGGCCTCCAGCACCGCCAGTCCCACCATCACTCCGTCGTTTACCGCCTCCAGCACCCCGACCGCATCGGCCACCGCGACCACTCGGCCCACCAATACGCGCACGCCGCGCCCCACCCGCACCCCGACGATGACGCGCACGGCATCACCGACGAAGGTGCCATCCAACACGCCGACGCCCTCTGAGACGCCGCTGATGCGCATGACGGCGACGCGGCCTCGCGACCCTGTGCGTCCCAGCGCAACGCCCACCCTGACGCCCACGGCAGCCGGTACGCCGCTGGTGGCGCACCTCGCCGCAATCCTCACGTCGCCCAACGACACCGACGGTGATGGCGTGCGTGACGGCTACGACTTCTGCAAGTATGAGCCAGGCACGGCTCAGGGCTGCCCCGATCCCGATGGTGACGGCGTCGGCGGCCCGCTCGACTTCTGCCCCAATTCGGTGGGGACGGCCGGCACGTTCGGCTGCGGCGATACGGACGGTGACGGCCTCCATGACGGGAGGGATATGTGCCCCAACGGAGTCGGCACGGCCAAAGCCTATGGCTGCCCGGACAATGACGACGACGGTGTACCCAACGCGATTGACTGGTGCCCAGTGCAGACCGTCGTTCCCGGTACGCCACAGTTCCAGGGCTGCAATGACCCCGACGGCGATGGCTTCGTGAACGGGGCGCGGGTGCCAACCGAGTTCCGCGATGATTGCCCGGCCGCCAGCCGGTCGGACTACCCGAATGGTTGTCCTCCGGCGATCTCAACCATGCCAACCCTGGATTTCGCGGCACTCCTCAATGAATACTCCAATGAGCAGGAAGGCCAGTTCACAACCCTCATTCTGAGCGGTGTGGCCACGCCGCCGCCAACGTGCAGGATGAACACCTGGGGCTTCTGCATGAATGACTAGCTCCGCCGCGGCGCAGCGCCGCTGAGGCTGGCCACACTGAACAGGCAGGCGCGCTCACATCGAGCGCGCCTGCTTGTTGCACCGCCATCGCGCCTCCCGCCCGCTTTTCACCCCTTCTCCACTTGGGAGAAGGGGCCGGCGGGTGAGGGCTGAAGGAGGAGTTTCCCATGACCCCGCACCTGAAGCGCTATACCGAAGAGTTCAAGCGCCGCGCCGTTACCCGCGTCATGGCCGCCCCAGGCGAAGCTGCCAATATTGCCCGCGACCTGGTCGTGCCCCGCAGCACCCTCTATGACTGGCGCAAGCGCTACGCCGCCCCGCTTTTCACCCCTTCTCCACTTGGGAGAAGGGGCCGGGGGTTGAGGGCCGCCAGTGAGGGGTCTGAGGAGTGAGGCGGCGCGCTCACCCCCTCACCGCCGTTACGTGCCGGTCAACAGGCGGCCCTCTGCGCGCAACCCTGCCTGTCCCTCCATAACTGGCGG